>CAYMBB010000021.1:10585-13494 GCA_964388515.1 uncultured Anaerolineaceae bacterium | reverse complement strand
CCGCCGGTCAGGGACGGCGCACCGACCAGAGTACGAACAGCGCGACGACCAGCCCGACGATCGCCAGGACGGCGCTGCCGGGCAGGATGCCGTTCATCGTCTGGGCGATCCCGCCGACGATCCCGCCGACGATCTCGATTGATCGCGAGACGAGGGTGCTGAACCCCTGGCCGAGGGCGGTCGTGAGGTCTCCCATGCGTTGAGTCTCACGCGCCGGTCAAGGTCCCGCGACTCGTCCGGCGGGGACGAGCTCAGCCGGCGGGGACGACCTTCGCGCCGGTGTTGCGCGGGCTGACGATCTCGACCCGTCCGGGCAGGTCGCGGTCGGCGGCCACGGCCGAGAACGCCGCCTCGATCCGGGTGAGGATCGAGACCGAGTCGCTGAAGGCGATCACCGTCGACCCCGCGCCCGAGAGACAGGCGCCGAGCGCCCCGGCCTCGCGGGCGGCCCCCACGAGCCATGGCAGCTGCGGATAGACGGCGGCGCGGTAGGGCTCGTGGAGCCGGTCGACGGTCAGCGCGCGCAGAAGGTCGTGGCGCCCGGTGGCCAGCCCGGCTACGCCGAGGGCGACCCGCCCGAGGTTGGCCACGGCGTCCTCGCGCGGCACGCTCTCGGGCAGGACGGCCCGCATCGCCGCCGTCTCGAGACGCAGCTCGGGGATGAACACGACCGCGCGCAGGTCGCGCGGCGCATCGAACCGGATCGCCTCGGGCCGGCCGTCGACCGAGCCCACGACGACGAACCCGCCGAGCAGCGCGGCGGCGGCGTTGTCCGGGTGGCCCTCGATCCCGGTCGCCAGGAGGAGCTGCTCCTGGAGCGAGAGTGCCTCACCCACGAGCGCGTTGGCGGCCACCACCCCGCCGACCGTGGCCGCCGCGGACGACCCGAGCCCACGCGCCAGGGGCACCCGGTTGGTCATCGAGATGCGCCAGCCGATCCCCTCGGGCAGCTCGCCGCGGGCGAACTCGAGGGCGGCCGACAGCCCGCGCACGAACCGGTTGTCGGGGTCGGCGGTCAGCTCGCCGGCCCCCTCACCTTCGACGGTCAGCTCGATCCCGCCCCGGCTCCAGCCGCGGACCTCGACCTCGATCCGGTTCGTCAGCTCGAGCGCGACGCCGAGACAGTCGTAGCCGGCGCCGAGGTTGGCGCTCGTGGCCGGCACCTCGACCGCGATCCGGCGACCGTCGAGCTCGGCCAGCCAGTGCATCCGGCGGGGGCTCATGACCAGCCCAGCGCGGCGACGACGGCCGCTGTGGTGGGGTCGGCCTCGAGAATCGGACCGACGTTCCGCTCGGCGGTGTGCGGGTCCTTCAGCCCGTTGCCGGTCAGGACGCAGACGATCGTCGCCTCGGGCTCGAGCCGCCCGGCCAGGGCGAGCTTGCGGATGCCGGCCACACTGGCGGCCGAGGAGGGCTCGCAGAAGACGCCCTCGAGCCGGGCCAGGTCACGGTAGGCGGCCAGGATCTCGTCGTCGGTAACGGCCTCGATCAGGCCGCCCGACTCGTCGCGGGCGGCGATCGCCTTCTGCCACGACGCCGGATTGCCGATCCGGATCGCGGTCGCGACCGTCTCCGGCTGCTCGACCGGGTGACCGAGGACGAGTGGGGCGGCCCCGGCCGCCTGGAAGCCGAACATTCGGGGCAGCGAGCTCGTGAGCCCTGCCCCGTGGTAGTCGCGAAAGCCGGCCCAGTAGGCGCTGATGTTGCCCGCGTTGCCGACCGGGATGGCGAGGATGTCCGGCGCCCGGCCGAGGTCGTCGCAGACCTCGAAGGCGCCGGTCTTCTGGCCCTCGAGCCGGAACGGGTTGACCGAATTGACGAGCGTGATCGGGTGGTCCTGCTGCCCGGCCAGCTCACGGACGATCCCGAGCGCCCGGTCGAAGTTGCCGTCGACGGCGACCACCCGGGCCCCCGCGACGAGCGCCTGGAGCAGCTTGCCGAGGGCGATCTGGCCCTTCGGGAGGAGGACGACGACTTCCAGCCCGGCCGCCGCCCCGTAGGCCGCGGCCGAGGCGGAGGTGTTCCCGGTCGAGGCGCAGATGATCGCCCGGGCCCCGTCCTCGATCGCCTTCGAGACGGCGACGACCATGCCCCGGTCCTTGAAGCTGCCGGTCGGGTTCTGGCCCTCGAGCTTCACGTACAGGTTCGGCAGGCCGAGCTGGCGGCCGAGCCGGCCGAGACGGACGAGCGAGGTGAACCCTTCGCCGAGGCTGAGCGACGGGGTGGCGTCGGTGATCGGCAGGAACCGGCGGTAGCGTTCGACCAGTCGCGGGCGGCCGACCCCGGGGGCGGACACGGCAATCTCCTCAGTCATCGACGGGGTAGAGCGTGGCATCGACGCCGGGTGGGAGCAGGGCGCGGGCGGCAGCCCGGGCATCCTCGAGCGTCATCGGACCGGTCAGGACGGCGCTGCCTCCGGCGACCGGGATGGACCGGGCCCCCTCGACGGCGGCCCCCAGGACCGGCGCGGTGGCCGCTCCCGGCAGAAGGGCAAACCAGCGCCGGCCGCCCCCGAGCGGGGAGATCGGCGCGGGCCGTGCGGCGCGGGCCGGAGGAAGCCCGGCCCAGGTGCTGCCCTGACCGCGGGCGATCGCGATCAGGTCGCCGAGGATCGCGCTGCTCGTCGCGTCGCCGCCGGCACCCGGGCCGGCGACCCGGACCGTGCCGACCGGGACCGCCTCGATCTCGACCTGGTTCAGCACGCCGCCGGTCGCGCCGAGCGGGCTGGCCGAGGACACGGCGGTCGGCAGCACGGCGGCCGCGATCGGTGCCTCCGTCTCAGCGGCCTCGCGCCCGGCAGAGGCGATCAGCCGGATCGTCAGCCCGAGCGTGCTCGCGGCGGCCATCTCGGCCGCGCTGACGCCGGTGATCCCGGGCCGGCCGAGGCCGAGCACCGTCGGCGGCCGGCG
>CAYMBB010000021.1:2424-10485 GCA_964388515.1 uncultured Anaerolineaceae bacterium | reverse complement strand
CGCTGACGCCGGTGATCCCGGGCCGGCCGAGGCCGAGCACCGTCGGCGGCCGGCGAACGACCGCGTCCGGGTCGAGCCAGGCCCCGAAGGCGAGACGGGCGAGGATGACGAGCTTGTTGACCGCGTCGGCGCCCTCCACGTCGCCGCTCGGGTCGGCCTCGGCATAGCCCCGCGCCTGGGCGTCGGCGAGTGCCGCCTCGTACGAGACGCCGTCCTCGGCCATCGCGGTCAGGATGTGGTTCGTGGTCCCGTTGACGATCCCGCGCACGCGGCGCACCTCGTTCGCGGCCAGGTCCGCGGCGATCAGGCCGAGGATCGGGATTCCGCCCCCCACGGCCGCCTCGAACCGGAGCGGGGCACCGGTGCGCCGGGCGAGCGACTCGAGCTCCGGGCCGTCGTGGGCGATCACGTGCTTGTTCGCGGTCACGACCGGCTTGCCGGCCCCGAGCGCGGCTGCGATCAGCGTCCGGGCCGGCTCGTCGCCGCCGATCAGCTCGACCACGACATCGACCTCGGGCGAGGCGACGAGATGGGCGGGGGCGTCGGTCAGGAGCTCGGCCGGCAGGCCGCGGGCCAGGGCCGCCGGCAGGTCCCGGACGGCGATCGCGGCCAGCGCCAGGGACGCCCCGTCGGCCGGGGCAAGCCGCGCCGGGAAGTCGACGAAGGCGCGGGCGACCGCCCCACCGACGGTCCCGCCGCCGAGCAGGCCGGCACGGAGCGGGGCGCGACTCATCGATCGACCGTGGGCGCATGGAGCATGCCGGGAATGGTACCGGAGCGCACGAGGCGACAAGACCCGGCGGGCTGACGACGTCAGTCGGTCCGCCTGACCTGCACCGCGGCCGCCGCGGCAAAGGTCCGCGCAGCCGCGCCCGCAGTCGCGTCCCCGCCGCTGCTCCCCCACAGCTCGAGCTGCCGCGGCCTGCGACCGCGTTCCAGATCGGCGAGCAGGACCGGGACCCGGAGTGGCACCTGGCGCAGCCGGGGTGATGCGTGGTAGCGAGACCCTCGCGTCCGCCCCTCCCTATCCAGCCAGCCCGCCTTCACCAGGGCCGACAGCGTCGCCCTCACGGCTTGCGGCGAGAGGCCCATCAGGCGCGCCAGCTCGACCGTTCGGACCGGGTGGATCCTCGCCAGGAGCAGGATCGGCCCCCAGTCGGACGGCGCTCCCGAACGCTCGAGAGCAAGCGAGAGTTCGCCGATGTCGTTGGGCAGTGCAGAGAGCAGACGCTGTCCGGCCCGCAGCTGGTCGACGGAGACGCGCACGTAGTACTCGACCCAGGGCGTGGCGGGGTGGTTCTCGGGATCGTACGTTGGCCCGATCGTCGTGGCCAGCCGCTCGAAGTACTCGTCCCGGTGGGCTCGCAAATAGGGCTCGACCGTAATCAGCTCGGGTGAGCTCACCCCTGCCCGGACCAGGCCGGCCGACGAGAGCACGCGAGCCGTCCGGCCGTTTCCGTCGTCGAATGGATGGATGGCGACCACGTTCAGATGGAGCAGGGCGATCCGAACGAGCGGGTGCTCGGCCGACTCCTCGAGCCAGGCGGCCAGGTCGTTGACGAGGCGGGGGACGACCAGGTGGGAGGGGGCCAAGTAGAGACCTGCCACGGTGACCGGCCCGTCCCGGTATCGGCCGAGCGTGTCGGTCGGGAGGGCGCGCATGATCGTCAGGTTCACCCGACGGATGAACCCCGGGCTCCAGGCGAACTCGCGGTCGGTCGCCTCGGCGGTGGCCAGGTGGAGCGCGGCATTGTAGTTCTCGACCTCCTGGCGGTCGACGTGGCTGCCGACCGAAGTCCCCCCCGTCAGGACATCGCCGACCTCGGCCGGACTGAGCGGGTTGCCCTCGATTCCGGTGCTGGCCGAAACGGTGGCGTTGCGCAGCGACCGCCGGAGGGCGAGATGCCAGCGAATCGACTCGAGCGGTGGCTCGCCGGCGATGGCGCGGTCCCACTCCTCCAGGAGGTGCTCGAGTGGTCCAGCCTGGTACTCAAGATGTAGAACAGACATTCGATACTCACTGGACTGAATGATTCATGGCAGAATGGCAATCATTCGCTTGTCTGTCAAGCGTATCGATTGGCGAACAGGCAGGGCCGGTCAGCGGGCGATCGCCGACTGCCTGGCGTCCGCTACACTCGGGCACGATGACGATCGAGCTCGCTCCCCTCCCCGCACCGGTCGAGGCGCCGCGGCCCCGGCACCGGATCTTCAGCGGCATCCAGCCCTCAGGCGCGCCGCACATCGGCAACGACCTGGGGGCGATCCGCAACTACGTCCGGCTCCAGGCCGAGTACGAGGCGATCTACTGCATCGTCGACTACCACGCCCTGACCAGCGTCCACGACCCGGACCGGCTGCGCCGCCAGACCCGCGAGATGGCCAGCGCGCTGCTCGCCCTCGGTCTCGACCCGGACCGTTGCACGCTCTTCGTCCAGTCGCATCGCCCGGAGGTGACCGAGCTCGCCTGGCTGCTGGCCACAGTCACCCCGGTGAGCTGGCTCGAGCGCACCCCGACGTACAAGGAGAAGAAGCAGAACCAGCCCGAGGACATCAACCACGGGCTGCTCACCTACCCGGTCCTCCAGGCCGCCGACATCGTCATCTACAAGGCCTCGCTCGTCCCGGTCGGGCGGGATCAGGCCGCCCACCTCGAGCTCTCGCGCGAGATCGTGCGCGCCTTCAACGCCCGCTACGGCGACACCTTCCCCGAGCCCCAGGCGGTCTTCACCGAGGCCCCGATCGTGCTCGGCACCGACGGGGTGAAGAAGATGAGCAAGTCGCTGGGCAACGCGATCGACATCTTCGCCGAGCCGGAGGTGATCCGGAAGCAGGTGATGTCGATGGTCACCGATACGCGGCGGATCCTGCGCACCGACCCCGGCCGGCCCGAGGTGTGCAACGTCTGCCAGCTCCACCGCTTCTTCGGCGCCGACTACGAGCAGATCTGGGAGGGCGAGCGGACGGCGCGGACCGGCTGCGTCGACACGAAGCGCCTGCTCGCCGAGCGGATCATCGAGCACTACGCGCCCGCCCGGGAGCGCTATCGTGAGCTGATGGCACAGCCGCGCGAGGTGGACCGCGTCCTCGCCCAGGGCGCCGAACGGATCCGGCCGATCGCCGAGGCGACGATGACCGAAGTACGGGAGAAGATGGGCCTGCGCTGATGGACGACGCCCGCCGCGCCGAGCCCGTCCGCGCGTCCGACGCGCCGGCCGAGGGCGCCCGTGGTTCCGCCGTCCAGGTCGTCATCCAGCTCGGTGCCCGTCAGCGGCGGCTGCTCAACCTCCTCCTCGTCCTGGCCGTCATCGCCCTCGCCTTCGTCGTGGTCGAGTTCGCCTCGACCGTCTTCTACGACTTCGGCGACCTGATCCTGACCTTCTTCCTGGCCTGGCTGATCGCGTTCGTCCTCAGCCCGCCGGTCGAGCGGATCGGCCGGCTCGTGCCGCGCGCGCCGCGGGTCGTCGCGGTGGCGATCGTCTACCTCGCGCTCCTGGTCGTGGTGGGCATCGTGGTCGCCCTCGTCGCGGCCGCCCTCGTGCGCTCGATCTCCGATTTCGTCACCCAGGTCCCCGCCCTGCAGCGCCAGCTGCCCGACATCCTGGCGCCGATCCAGGGCCAGCTCGGCCGGCTCGGGCTGCAGGTCGACCTGGTGACCGAGGCGAACCGGCTGATCGAGAACCTGGGCGCCTACGCGACCGAGCTGATCGGCCCGCTCCAGTCGGTGGCGGTGGCCAGCCTGAGCATCCTGGGCACGGCGCTCATCGTCGTCATCCTCTCGCTGTACATCATCATCGACTCGCCGAACCTGCGGGCCTTCGCGATCCGGCTCCTGCCACCCCAGTACCACGAGGAGTGGCTCGTCTTCGAGCGCTCCGTGTCGCGCTCGTTCGGGGGCTTCCTGCGCGGCCAGGTGACGATGGGCCTGGCCTACGGGCTGTTCGCGGCGGCCACGAGCGTCGCCTTCGGGCTCGAGTTCCTGCCGGTCTCGTCGGCCGCCTCGGGACTGCTCCAGATGATCCCCTTCTTCGGGCCGTTCGTCTCCTGGGCGCCGCCGGTCCTGGTCGCGATCTTCACCCGCCCCGACGCGATCCTGCCGACGCTTGCGGTCATGGGGATCGGCTGGTTCATCGTCATGAACGTCGTCCAGCCGCGCCTGATGCAGGAGGCGATCGGCCTCCACCCGATCGTCGTCCTGGGTTCGGTGCTCGTCGGCTCGAAGGTGGCGGGCGTGGCCGGGGCTGTCTTCGGCATCCCGGTCGCGGCGGTCGTGACCTCGATCTTCTTCTACTACTTCCAGATCTTCGGCGCCGACCGCTCGGTCAGGCAGCGCGCGGCGCGGCTGGTCCAGGAGCGGGAGGGGCGCGCCGTGCGGGTCCCGCGCGAGCCGCAGCCGGGGGTCGACCGGGAGATCGGCGACCTGCCGGCGGAAGGCGGGGCCGGCGGAGGCGGAGGCGGAGGCGGAGGCGGCGGAGCGTCGGCGGGCGGGTCGTCGCGGACGGCGGGCGATGGCTGAGCGGACCGATCCCGGCGCCTCCCCAGAGCGGAGCCGCGTCGAGCGCCGGGCCCTCGACCGCGAGCGGGGCGAGCCGGTGACGCCCGAGCGTGGCGAGGCCGCCGCGGCACGAGGCGGCGCCCAGGCCCGGCGGCAGCGTCCCCGGCCCCTCGAGGAGTGGCCGTCACGACCGCGGATCCTGGTCACGAACGACGACGGGATCGAGTCGCGGGGCCTGCTCGCCCTGAAGCGGGCGCTCGATCCGATCGGCGAGACGTTCGTCGTGGCGCCCGAGACGAACCAGAGCGCGGTCGGCCACCAGAAGACGCTGATGCGCCCGCTCCGGGTGCGCGAACGGACCCTGGGCGACGGCTCGACCGGCTGGTCGGTCGACGGCTCCCCGACCGATGCGGTCAGCCTCGCCTTCCTGGGCTACTTCCCGCACGGCTTCGACCTCGTCGCCTCGGGCATCAACTACGGGGCGAACCTGGGCGACGACATCACCTACTCGGGCACGGTCAGCGCGGCGATGGAGGCGGTGATCAACGGCTGCCCGGCGTTCGCGATCAGCCAGGAATACTACGAGCACCCCGACTTCACCCTAGCCGCCCGGGCCGCGGCGATCGCCGCCCGGAACATCCTCGAGCACGGCCTGTCGGCGGGCGAGCTGATCAACGTCAACGTCCCGGCGGTGCGCGAGGACGAGTGCGAGGGGATCGAGGTCACCCGGCTCGGCAAGCGGATCTACCAGGACGAGCTGATCCAGCGGGTCGATCCGCGGGGGATCCCCTACTACTGGATCGGCGGTCCGCCGCCATCGGGGCTGGCGGTGCCCGGGACCGACTTCCATGCCGTCGTCAACCGCCGGATCGCGGTCACCCCGATCCACCTCGACCTGACCGGCCGGCGGCTGCTCAAGCGCCTGCGGACGTGGCACTGGGAACTCGACGGCGCGCCCCAGGACGAGTGAAGGGCCCCGCGGCTGCGGTGATGCGGGCCGCGGCTAGGCCCGGCGCCGCCCCCGCTTCCAGTCGGCGAGGATCTCGGGCGCGGCGTTCGCACCCGGCCCGCCGGTCACGCCGCCACCGGGGTGGGCGCCCGAGCCGCACAGGTAGAGCCCCTCGAGCGGCAGCCGGTGGCGCGCCCAGCCGAGGAGCGGCCGCCACAGGAACCACTGGTCGAGGCCCGGCTCGCCGTGAAGCGGGTGCCCCTCGGTCAGGCCGTAGTCGCGCTCGAGGTCGAGCGGGGTGATCACCTGGCGGGCGGTCACGAGCGAGCCGATCCCGGGCGCGTACGCCTCGAGCGTCCGGACGGCCAGCTCGCCGAGCTCCCCGCGCCGGGCATCCCAGGCGGCCGGCCCGCCGTCGCGCAGGTGGTAGGGCGCCCACTGGAGGAGCACGCTCATGACCTGCGTCCCGGCCGGCGCGCCGGCCACGAGCGAGGGGTCGACGAGCGACGGGATCGTCGCCTCGAGGTAGGGCGCCTCGGACACCCGGCCGTACTTCGAGGCATCGAACGCCCGCTCGAGGGCGTCGATGCCGGGGGCGATCACGATCCGGCCGCGGAGCCGCTGCTCCTGCTCGTCGCCGGCGGCGGGGAAGCGCGGCAGGCCCGCGAGCGCGAGGTTCACCTTGGCCACGACGCCCGGCATCCGGTAGTTGCCCGCCCGCCAGGCCAGGCTTGGGCCGAGGGCGACCGGGTCCACCCAGCCAAGCGTCCGCTTCGGGTCGGCTCCCGAGACGACGATCCGCCCGCGGATCTCCTCGCCGGAGGCGAGCGCGATCCCGGTTGCCCGGCCGTGGCGAGAGGTGATCGCGACGACCTCGGCGCCGGTCCGGATCTCGCCGCCGGCCGCGCGGACCGCCCCGGCCAGCGCCTCGGCCAGAGCGCCCGGACCGCCCCTGGCGAACACGGTCTGGCCGGCCGCTCCCCCGTCGTTGCCGGCCGAGTCGCCGAGCAGGACGGCCGTCGTGCCGGCCGACCACGGCCCGAGCGCCGCGTAGCGGACGCCGCGGGTCGCGATCGCGGCCTGGAGCGCGTCGGTCTCGAACGATTCGGCGACGAAGTCGGCGACCGCCATCGGCAGGACGCGCAGGACCGGGCGCGCCCTGTCGCGCCCGAGGGCGCGGAACGCCCGCCCGAGCCGCAGACCAAGGAGGGCATCGGCGAAACCGGGGCTCTCGATGTCGGGCGGGGCGGTCGAGGCGAGGTCGGCGAGGAACCGGCCGAGCGAGCGGACGAGGGCGTCGAAGCCGGCGTAGGCGTCGGCATCCTTCGGAGACCAGGCCCGGAGCTCGGTCGCCGTCCGGGCGAGGTCGCCCCACAGGGTGACCGCCCGTCCGTCCGGCTGGGGGGCGAAGAGGCGGACGTCCGGGGCGACGAGCGAGAGCCGGTGCGCCTTCAGTCCGAGCTCGCGGACGACCGACGGGCGGAGCCGGCCGACGGTGTCGGCGAGGGTCGGGACGCGGACGCCGGGGGCGAGCTCGCTCGTCTCGACCGCACCGCCGACACGCGCCCGCCGCTCGACGACGAGCGTGCGCAGGCCGGCCCGGGCCAGGTAGGCGGCGGTGACGAGGCCGTTGTGGCCGGCCCCGATGACGATCGCGTCGTTCGGGCCGGCGGCGGCGCGGACGGACGGGGCCGGCTCGGTAGCCGGGGCGGCAGGGGCCGGCTCGGTGGCCGAGGAGGGCCGGGCGGAAGGGCCGGCCGATTGGGCGGGAGTGGTCGTGGTCGCCATCGTCAGGCCACCTTCCGACCGCGCGAGCGGAGGACCTCGAGAGCGGCGATCCGCCCGTTGGCGCCCATGATCCCGCCGCCCGGATGGGTCGCCGAGCCGCACAGCCAGAGGTCCCGGATCGGGGTCCGGAAACGCGCGTAGCCCGGCACCGGCCGGTTGAAGAAGAGCTGTTCGAGGGTCAGCTCACCCTGGAAGATGTTGCCCTCGCTCAGCCCGATCGTGCGCTCCATGTCGAGCGGGGTGAGGACCTGGCGACCGACGATGACGTCGCGGATGTTCGGCGCCCGCTCGGCGATCGTGTCGATCACCGTGTCGCCGAACACCTCGCGCTGGTCGTCCCACGTCCCGAGCGAGGGGTCGAGCCTGTACGGCGCGTACTGGACGAAGCAGCTGATGACATGCTTGCCCGGCGGCGCCATGGCGGGGTCGACGAGGGTCGGGATGATCATGTCGATGTACGGCCGGCGGCTGAAGCGCCCGTACTTCGCGTCGTCGTACGCCTGCTCCATGTAGTCCAGGCTTGGTGAGAAGCTGATCGCGCCGCGCAGGTGCTCGCCTTCCCCCGGCAGGCAGGTGAAGTCGGGCAGGCGGTCGACCGCGAGGTTCACCTTGCCCGACGAGCCGCGGAACTTGAACCGCCGGACCTCCTCCTCGAAGGCCGGGTCGAGGGTGCCCGGCTCGACCAGGCCGAGGAACGTCCGCCGGACGTCGACCGAGGAGAGGACGGTGTCGGCGTAGATCTCCTCGCCCGACTCGAGCGCGACGCCCACCGCCCGATCGCCGCGGGTGATGATCCGGGCGACCGGCGCCTCGGTCCGGATCTCGGCCC
>CAYMBB010000021.1:0-2324 GCA_964388515.1 uncultured Anaerolineaceae bacterium | reverse complement strand
GACGGGCCCGCGCGGGTCGCTCCGGCGACGGGCCCGCGCCTCATGCTCCACCAGCCCCGGCTCTTGACGGCAGGGTAAGATCGGTGGATAGTCGGCCTGTCGTACTTTCTTACCAAGGTCATCCGATGCTCACTCGTGTCCGCACGAAAGGCCAGATCACGATCCCCGAGGAGATCCGCCGAACACTTCGGCTCAAGGAGGGCGACCTCGTCGAGGTCGTCGTCGAGGAGGGCTCGATCGTCCTCCGCCCAAAGAAGCTCATCGAAGCCTCGCAGACATGGTTCTGGACGGACGCCTGGCAGGCGGGCGAGCGTGAGGCGAGCGCGGACATCGAGGCGGGGAATGTCACACGCTTCGATTCGGATGATGAGTTCCTCCGCTCCCTCGGATAGACCGTGCCCACGTACGAGCGAACGGCACGGTTCGACCGGGACCTCGCTCTGCTCAGCGACGAGGATCGCGGACGGTTCCGGACGGCGGTCGGGAAGTTCGTCGAGGATCTGCGGACGGGGTCCTTTCGCCCAGGTCTCCGCGTCCGGGGCGTCGCGGGCGCGCCGGGCGTGTTCGAGATGAGCTGGGCACCGAACGGCAGGGCCACATTCGAGCTCCGACCGAGTCATGGTTCGGGTCCCCATGTGATCTGGCGGCGCGTCGGTACCCACGATGTCTTCCGCGAGCCCTGAACCATGACCCAACGCGTCGTCCGCGAGCGGATCGACCCGCGCCTGACCGCCTCGCTGTTCGCGAACTACCGGAGCGCGACCGACGCCCTGCTCGAGCTCGTCGACAACGCGGTCGACTCCCGCCTGCCCGAGCGACCACTGACCGTCGAGATCGCCGTCCACCCCGGCACCGTGACGATCACCGCTGTCGGGGGGACCGGCATGAGCCCGGGCCAGCTCGAGTGCGAGTACCTCCGCTGGGGCGCCTCGCCCAAGCACGCCGGCGAGCGGATCGGGCGCTACGGGCAGGGCGGCAAGGCCGCGATCGGCCATCTCGGCAACCGCTTCGTCGTCGTCGCCTCGCCGGCCGGTGACCACCGCGCCTGGGCTTTCGAGGACCCCAGTATCGCGATCGCAGCCGGCTCCGCCGCTACGAGCTCCACGAACGGACGAAGCCGGTCGACCCTGAGCTCGGCTACGTGCGGATCGAGATCGGCGAGGTTGACAAACGGCTCGATCCGCGCCGGCTCCCGGCCCGCCTGGGCGACGCCGGCGCTCGAAGCGCGGGCGGGGGCAGGGCGGGGGCGGCGCCCGGCCGGCAAAGGGCGGCCGGGCCGGCGGCTGAGCTCCGGCGGCTGAGCTCCGGCGGCTGAGGTCCACGGGTGTGCTACGCTGTGTGTCGAAGCACGCACATTGCGGGGCACACGATGGCGCTCGTCCGGACGAATATCACCCTCCCCGAGGAGACCCTTCGGCTGATCGATGAAGTCGCCGGCCCGCGCGGCCGGAGCCGCTACATCGCCGAGGTCGTCTCGAAGCAGGTCCGTCGGGACATCCAGAAGAAGGTCTTCATGGCCACTGCCGGAGCACTCAGGGACTCCACGTCGTGGGGTCGCACGGACGAGGAGGTGGACGAGAACCTCCGTCGGCTACGGACCGAATGGGACCGACCCTGGATCTGGGAGGACACGGATGCGGTACCTGCTGGACACGAACGTGCTGATCGACCACGCTCGCGGGCGGCCCGCCGCAGTGGACCTCGTGACGTTCCTGTTCAGCGAACCGAATGACCTGTTGACCTGCGACATCGTCGTCACCGAGGCGCTCTCCGGAGGCACGGACGAGGAACGGTCGCTGATCGAGGGGATGCTCCGCACCCTGGAGTACGTCCCGACGCGCCCGGACGCGGCGCGGTGGGCCGGTGCGTCGCGACGCCAACGCCAGGCGGGCGGCCCCCGCTCGCTGGCGGATGCGATCATCGCCGGCGTCGCCTGGTTCAACGACGCGACCGTGGTGACCAGGAACCCTCGGGACTTCGAGCGCCAGGGGGTGCCGGTGCTCGCCTACTGACCGACGCGTCGTCGGGCCGACGCACACGTCGCCGGCGTGACGTCACGTCGCCGACATCCAGCCTGCATACGATTCCTGCATACTTCTCGCGGCCGGCACGAACCCGGTCGTCGGCACGACGCGAGCAGCACGGACGCCTGCAGCCGGCACGAACGGAGGGCAGCGTGAGCATCGGGACCGCATTCCATCCCCGGACCGCGCCACTCAACCGCAAGATGCAGTGGCGCGAGTGGTCGGGCTATTTCGCCTCGAGCGTGTACGCCGATGCCCACGACATCGAGTACAACGCGATCCGCGAGGCCGCGGCCCTGA
>CAYMBB010000020.1:0-17107 GCA_964388515.1 uncultured Anaerolineaceae bacterium | reverse complement strand
ACCTGGTCCGGATCGTTCGTTCGCCCGACGGACGGATCGCGCTCGACGAGACCGGCCGCCTGGCTGGCCGGGGCGCCTACCTGTGCCGGGACGGGGCATGCTGGCGGACGGCGCTGGCCAGGGGCGTCCTGCAGCGGGCCCTGGGCAGCGCGCTCCCGCCCGAATTGCGGGCGGTCCTCGAAGCGGGACCCGGTCGGCAGGTCGAGACGGCGAAGGTGACGACGACGACAACGACGATGACCACGACGATGAGCGAAGGAGGAGCCGGTGGCCAGGAGTAGGAGCGGGACGCGCGGACGGCGCGGACCCCGCAAGCCACCGCGTCGCGATGGCGGCAGCGGCGTCGCCCAGGTTCAGCTGATCGAGCCGCGCGAGCGCGGCCCGGTCGAGCTGCCGGCCACGATCACGGTCAAGGAGCTCGCCGAGCTGCTCGGAGTCAACCCGGCCGACGTCATCCGTGAGCTGATCAAGAGCGGCATCTTCGCCACGATCAACCAGCTGATCGACCGGGACACCGCCGCCCTCGTCGCCGGCGAGCTCGGCTACGAGGTCGCCGAGCCGGTCGTCACGAGCGCCGGCGCCGCCGAGGGGAACGGCGAGGCGCCGACCCCGGAGGCGGCCAAGGAGGTCCTGTTCGAGGAAGAGGACCCCTCGCTGCTTCAGCCCCGGGCCCCGATCGTGACCGTCATGGGCCACGTCGACCACGGCAAGACGAGCCTGCTCGACGCGATCCGGAGCACCGCGGTTGCGGCCGGCGAGCGGGGCGGGATCACCCAGCACATCGGCGCCAGCGAGGTCGTCAAGGACGGCAAGCGCGTCGTCTTCCTTGACACCCCCGGCCACGAGGCGTTCACCGCGATGCGCGCCCGGGGCGCAAAGGTGACCGACATCGCCGTTGTCGTCGTCGCCGCGGACGACGGCGTCATGCCCCAGACGATCGAGGCGATCGACCACGCCCGGGCGGCGAAGGTGCCGATCATCATCGCCCTGAACAAGATCGACAAGCCCGACGCAAACCCCGAGCGGGTGAAGAACGAGCTCGCCGAGGCGGGGGTGATCGTCGAGGAGTACGGCGGCGACGTGCCGCTCGTGCCGGTCTCGGCGAAGGCGCGGATCGGCCTCGAGGAACTGCTCGAGATGATCCTGCTCGTGGCCGACCTCCAGGAGCTGAAGGCGAACCCGAAGCGGCCCGCGGTCGGGACGATCGTCGAGGCCCAGCTCGACAAGGGCCGTGGCCCGGTCGCCACGGCGCTCGTCCAGACCGGCACGCTCCGGGTGGGCGACGTGATCGTCGTGGGCGAGACGTACGGCAAGGTGCGCGCCCTCGAGAACGCAGCCGGCAAGCGCGTCTCCAAGGCCGGCCCGTCGAGCGCGGTCGTCGTGCTCGGCCTGGCCGACGTGCCCCAGGCGGGCGACATCCTGCGCGTCGTGGCCGACGAAAAGGAGGCCCGGACGATGGTCGAGGCGCGCAAGGAGGCGACGGCCGGCCGGGGCGGCGAGACCGGCCGGGCGACGCTCGAGGACCTGTATCGCCAGATCCAGGCCGGCCAGACGAAGGAGCTGCGGATCATCCTCAAGGCCGACGTGTCGGGCTCGCTGGGCGCGATCACCCACGCCCTCGACCAGCTCTCGACCGACGAGGTCCGGATCCACGTCCTCCACGAGGGCGCCGGCGACATCACCGACAACGACATCCTGCTCGCCTCGGCCTCGAACGCGATCGTCGTCGGCTTCAACACGAAGATCACCGACACCGCCCGCCGCGCCGCCGAGGCCGAGGGGGTCGACGTCCGCCTCTACGACATCATCTACAAGCTGACCGACGACATCGAGGCCGCCCTCAAGGGCCTCCTCGAGCCCGAGGTGGTCGAGGTCGTCGAGGGCCGGGCGGAGGTCCGCCAGATCTTCCGGGTGGGCAAGGGGACCGTGATCGCCGGCTGCTACGTGACCGACGGCCGGATCGTGCGCGGTGGGGCCCGCGTCTGGCGGGGCGGCCGGATCATCGCCAGCGACCGGATCGAATCGCTCCGTCGCTTCCGCGACGACGTCCGCGAAGTTGCGGCCAACTTCGAGTGCGGGATCGGGCTGGCGAACTTCCACGACCTCCAGGAAGGTGACGTCATCGAATGCTTCACCCAGCAGACGGTCAGCCGCTCCTCGGGCGGTTGATCCTGCCGGGCCTGGCATCCCCAGCCGTGGGCAGGTGGCGATGAGCCAGCGGACCGAGCGGATCGACGAACTGCTCCGCCAGGAGATCGGGGTCATCCTCAGCCGCGAGGCGAAGGATCCGCGGATCGGCTTCGCCACGATCACCGAGGTCGAGACGACCCCCGACCTGCGCCACGCGCGGGTCTGGGTGAGCGTCATCGGCAGCCCGGGCGAGCGGGACGCGGCGGTCCTCGCCCTCCAGCACGCGATGCACTTCGTACGCCGCGAGCTCGGGGTGCGACTGCGCCTGAAGCGGATCCCCGAGCTCCACGTCCAGCTCGACGACTCGATCGAACGCGGGACGCGCGTCCTCCACCTGATCCAGGAGCTCGAGGCGGGCCACGAGCCCGATCTGACACCCGAGGTCGAGTCGCTCCCGACGCCGGTGGCGCGGCTGCGCCACGAGGGCGACGCCGAGGAGACCGCGCCGGCAGCGGCGGTGCCCCCACCCCGGCGGACCGCGCCCGGCCGATCGCACCCGCGCCGGCAGGGAGGCCGGTTGCCGCGGTGAGCGTCGACCTGACGGCCTTTCTCGACGCGGTCCCGGAGCACGCGGTCGAGGCGGTCCGCGCTGCCCGTCACGCCCTGGTCGCGACCCACGAGAACCCCGACGCCGACACGATCGGCGCGGCCCTCGCCGTGGGGCTCCTCGTCGCCCGCCACGGTGGCCGGGCGACCCTCGTGTGCAGCGATCCGATCCCGCCCCTGTACGCCTTCCTGCCCGGGGTCGAGCGGTTCCGGACCGACCCGGACGAGCATGAGGCGTACGACCTGCTCGTCGTGTGCGACTGCGGCACGCTCGACCGGATCGGCCCGCTGCGCGAGCGCCATCGGAGTCTCTTCGACCGGCTGCCGCGGCTGGTGATCGACCACCACCTCTCGAACGGCGGCTCGGGCGCCGGGGACTGGATCGACCCGACCGCGGCCGCGACCTGCGAGATGGTCGCGCTCCTGGCCGCCCGGCTCGGCGTCCCGTTCGGGGCCGGCGGCGGGGCGCTCGCGACGGCCCTGATGGCCGGGATCGTGATGGACACCGCCACCTTCGCCCACCCCAACGCGACCCCGCGCACGCTCGCCGTCTCGGCCGCGCTCGTCGCCGCCGGGGCACCGCTGAGCGATATCTCGCGCCGGCTCTACCGCACCAAGCCCGACGCCCAGCTCCGTCTCTTCGGGCGGGTCCTCGACCGGCTCGAGACCGCCCGGGAGGGCAGGATCATCTGGTCGACGATCCTCGAGGCGGATCTCGCGGCGACCGGGGCGGACCCGGCCCACTCGGAGGGCCTGATCGACCTGCTCGCCCAGTCGGAGCGGGCCGAGGTCGCGATCATCTTCAAGGAGGTCGGACCGGCGACCCGGATCAGCGTCCGTACCAAGGACGGCGGGGTCGACGCGACCGCGCTCACCGGGCGTTTCGGCGGCGGGGGACATGCCCGGGCGGCCGGGGCGACGATCGCCCTGCCGGTCGCCGAGGCGCGTCCGGTCGTCCTGGCCGAGGCCGAGCGGCTCGTCGCCGCCCTCGGCCGCTGACCGGCAGCGGACGAGCGATGGACGGGATCCTGATCGTCGACAAGCCGTCCGGCCCGACCTCGCACGACATCGTCGCGCTCGTCCGCCGGCTGGCGGCCACGAAGCGGGTCGGCCACGGCGGGACGCTCGACCCGTTCGCCAGCGGCGTCCTGCCGGTCTTCCTCGGCCGGGCGACGCGGATGCTCGAGTACCACCTCGGCGACCCGAAGTCGTACCGGGCGACGGTCTGCTTCGGGGCGAGCTCGACGACCGACGACCTCGACGGCGAGCTCAGTCCGGTCGACGGGTCGGCCCCCGAGCGGGCGACGGTCGAGGCGGCGCTCGAGGCGTTTCGCGGCCGGATCACCCAGGTCCCGCCGGCCTACAGCGCGATCAAGGTTGCCGGCCGGCGGGCCTACGCCCTCGCCCGGGCCGGCGAGCCGCCGGTCCTCGCCCCCCGCCAGGTGACGATCGAGCGGCTCGAGCTCGTCGCCTGGGACGACAGTGATCCGGCCCGCCCGATCGCGATCATCGAGCTCGACTGCTCGCCCGGGACGTACGTCCGAGCCCTGGCCCGCGATCTCGGCCGGGCGGTCGGGTCGGCGGCCTACCTGGGGGGGCTGGCGCGGACGGCGTCCGGCCCGTTCCGGCTGGCCGAGGCGCATCCGCTCGACGAGATCCGGGCCGCCGCGGCCGCCGGCCCGGACGCGCTCGAGGCGCTCCTGCTGCGGCCCGACGCCGGGCTCGAGGCCTGGCCCGCCCTGACCCTGGCGCCGGCCGAGCTCGTGGCGATCGGCCAGGGCCGCTTCGTCCGACCGGCGGCCGGCCTGCCCGCCGCGGCCCCGGGCGCGCGGCTCCGGCTGCTCGACGGCGAGGGGCGACTGGCGGCGATCGCGGCCATCCGGGACGGCCGCCTGGCGCCCGAGAAGGTGTTCCTCGAGCCGGCCGCCACGAGCGTCGCCACCGAGTCGGAGGCCGCCCTCCTGGCCGAGCGGGACCCCGACCCGAGCCTCGATCCCGACCCGGCCAGCCCGGACGGCGATGGCTGATCGCCCGACGCCGGTCGACGCGGTCCATGGGCTCGAGGCGCTGACACCGGCCCACGGGCGACTGTTCGTCGTCGTCGGCGTCTTCGACGGCCTCCACCGCGGCCACCTGTACCTGCTCCGCCACCTGCGCCGGGAGGCACGTCGACGGGCCGCCCGCGCGGCCGTCGTCACCTTCGACGCCCACCCCGACGAGGTCGTCCTGGGCGCCGCGCCGCCGCTGCTGTGCGATCTCGACGAGCGGCTCGTCCTGCTTGCCGAGGCCGGGGTCGAGGTCACGGTCGTCCAGCATTTCGACGTCGCGCTCCGGATGACCCCCTACGACCGGTTCATCGAGATGCTCCGGGCACGGACCGCGATCGCCGGCTTCCTGATGACTCCCGATGCGGCGTTCGGGCACGAGCGCCGCGGCACGCCGGCCGCGGTCGCCGAGCTCGGCCGGCGCGACGGCTTCGACGTGGTCGTCGTTCCGCCGCTCGATCTCGACGGGCGCCCGGTCCGGAGCGCCGAGATCCGGGCCGCGGTCGCCGCCGGCGACCTGGCCCGGGCGCGCCGGCTGCTCGGGCGCTCGCTCGCCGTCGTCGGCCGGCGCGACGAGCCAGGCGCCGCCGCGGATCCGTCCGGCGGTCGTCCGGGCGCGCCGGCGGCGGGCGACATCCACCGAGCCCGGCTGACCTTGCCGATGCCGATGGCTCTGCCGCCGGCGGGTCGCTACCGTGCCCGGGTCGAGCCGGCCTGGGTTCCCGATGGCGGGCTGCCCCCGGCCCGGGAACGGGCGATCGTGACGGCCACGGCGCTCGTGGCGGCGGACGGCGTCCTGATCGAGAGCCGGGCCGCTCTCCCGCCCGGCGACCGGCTCCGGGTGGCGTTCGGTCGCCGTCTCGGCTGACCGAGCCGGGCGCGTGCTCCGGCTGCCACGGGGGGCGGCATTTGCCGCGTGATCGGAAGCCTGCTACCATGCCGCCCGTCTGAACGATAGGTTGGAACATGTATTCGTGTCGGAGGACCGAGTGCCGCTCGCGCGGGAAACGAAGGAAGAACTGATCCAGGCGTTCGCCAAGAAGGAAGGCGACACCGGCTCGCCGGAGGTCCAGATCGCGCTCCTGACCGAGCGGATCAAGGACCTGACCGAGCATCTGCGCAGCTTCCCGAAGGACAACCACTCCCGCCGCGGTCTGCTCAAGCTCGTCGGCCAGCGCCGTCGCCTTCTGGCGTACCTGATCAAGAAGGACAACGCGCGCTATCGGGCTGTCATCGGACAGCTCGGCCTTCGCCGCTAGCGAACGTCGCCCCGGGACCCTGGGCTGAGCGCCCGGGGTCCTCTCGCGTTCGACGCTGCGGCAAGGACCGGCCAACCGGGCCCGGGTCCGTCCTCCTCCACGGCCAAGGAGGAACAGGTGTCTCACGTCTTCGAGACCGAGTTCGGTGGTCGCACCCTGACCATCGAAACCGGCAAGCTCGCCCTGCTCGCCGGCGGGTCGGTCACCGTCCGCTACGGTGACACGATGGTGCTCGGCACCGCGAACCGCTCCGAGCCGCGGCCGGGCCTCGACTTCTTCCCGCTCACGATCGACTTCGAGGAGCGGATGTACGCCGCGGGCAAGATCCCGGGCGGCTTCATCAAGCGCGAGTCGCGCCCGTCCGAGGCGGCGATCCTGGCCGCCCGGCTGACGGACCGGCCGATCCGGCCGCTCTTCCCGGAGGGCTACAAGGACGACGTCCAGGTCGTCATCACCGTCCTCTCGACCGACCAGGAGAACGATCCCGACATCCTCGGCACGATCGCCGCGTCGGCCGCCCTGACGATCAGCGAGATCCCCTTCCAGGGACCGATCGCGGCCGTCCGGATCGGCCGCATCGGCGGCGAGTTCGTGATCAACCCGACGATCAGCCAGCTCGAGGAGTCCGAGCTCGACCTCGTCGTCTCGGGCACGCGCGACGCGATCATGATGGTCGAGGCCGGGGTGAAGCTCCTGCCCGAGGACGTCATGGCCGAGGCGATCCTGTTCGGCCACCGGGCGCTCCGCCCGATCATCGACCTCCAGGACCAGCTCCGCGAGGCGGTCGGCAAGCCGAAGCGGATCCCGTTCATCGAGCCCGGTACCGGCTCGGTCCTCGACTTCGCGAACCTCGTTCGGAACGGCGCCGAGTTCGTCGTCGTCGACACCGAGACGACGGGCACCGACCCGAAGCTGGCCGACCTCGTGGAGCTCGCGGCGGTGATCGTCAAGGACGGCCGGGTCGCCGAGCGCTGGTCGACGTACGTCGATCCGGGCCGGCCGATCGTCGGCCACCAGATGCACGGCATCACCGATGCCGACGTCGCCGGCGCGCCGAGCCCGAAGCAGGCCGCCGAGCAGTTCCTCGCCTTCGCCGGTGAGCGCACGATCGTCGGCCACAGCGTCGGCTTCGACCTCGGCTTCCTCGAGGCCGCCCTCGGCGGCGGGTACCGGTTCGAGCCGGGTCGCTACCTCGACACGCTCGTCCTCGCCCGCGAGGCCTACCCGGACCTCGAGAACTACAAGCTCGAGACGCTCGCCCGGGTGTTCGGGATCGAGCTGGCCGCGAACCACCGGGCGCTGCCCGATGCCGAAGCGACGGCCGGTCTGCTGGCCTGGTTCGGGCGCGACATCCCCGGCCGCCTGGCCGAGATCGAGACCGCGATCGCGGCCGCGATCCGGGCCACCCGCCAGCCCGACGCGGACGCGCCGGCGATGCTCGAGGCCGCCCGCCGCCAGGGTCGGGTGAGCAAGAGCCTGTTCGGGCTGCTCCACAAGAAGACCGTCCGCAAGCTCGTCCTGGACGAGGGGATCCGGATGGACGGCCGCGGTCTCGACGAGATCCGCCCGATCTCGGTCGAGGTCGGGCTCCTGCCCCGGACCCACGGCTCGGGCCTCTTTACCCGCGGCCAGACCCAGGCCCTCACGATCGCCACCCTCGGCGCCTCGTCGGACGTCCAGCGGATCGACACGATCAGCCCCGAGACCGAGAAGCGCTACCTCCACCACTACAACATGCCGCCCTACAGCACCGGCGAGAACAAGCCGATGCGCGGCCCCGGCCGGCGCGAGATCGGCCACGGCAACCTCGCGGAGCGGGCGCTCCTGCCGGTGCTGCCGAGCCCCGAGGAGTTCCCGTACGTCATCCGCCTCGTGTCCGAGTGCGTGACCTCGAACGGTTCGACCTCGATGGCCTCGACCTGCGGCTCGACGCTCGCCCTGATGGACGCCGGGGTGCCGATCAAGGCTCCGGTCGCGGGCGCGGCGATGGGCCTGATCAGCGAGCCCGACGGCCGGTTCGCGGTCCTGACCGACATCCTCGGCAAGGAGGATGCGTTCGGGGACATGGACTTCAAAGTGACCGGTACCCGGGACGGGATCACCGCCCTCCAGATGGACATCAAGGTCAAGGGGATCAACGAGGCGATCATCCGCCAGGGCCTCCAGAAGGCTCACGCCGCCCGGCTCTACATCCTCGACCGGATGGTCGCGGTCCTGCCCAGCGCGCGGGCCGAGATGAGCGAGTTCGCGCCACGGATCATCACGATCAAGATCAACCCGGAGAAGATCCGCGACATCATCGGCAAGGGCGGCTCGATGATCCGCAAGATCCAGGAGGAGACCGGGACCGAGATCAACGTCGAGGACGATGGCACCGTCGAGATCGCGGCCGTCAACTCGGACAACTCGCGCCGGGCGATCCAGTGGATCGAGTCGCTCACCCGGGAGGTCGAGGTCGGCGCGCTCTACCTGGGCAAGGTGACCCGGATCATGGGCTTCGGGGCGTTCGTCGAGATCCTGCCCGGCAAGGAGGGCCTCGTCCGGATCAGCGAGCTTGCCGACTACCACGTGCCGAGCGTCGAGGACGTCGTCTCGGTCGGCGACGAGGTGATGGTCGTCGTCACCGAGATCGACCGCCAGGGCCGGATCAACCTCTCGCGCAAGGAGGCGATGCGCCGCCACCTGGCCAGGGAGACGGTCGCGCCCTCGGCCTAGCGAGCGCCGGGCGCGGGGCCGGCGCGAGGCGGACCGGCGGGAGCCCGTCGGTCCGCTGCTATACTCGGGCCGTGCCCGGCAGCCAGCGACAGTGACAGCGGAGCCACGCCCTCGATGATCCGACCGCCCCTGAGCGTCGCGGTCGTCGGCGCCACCGGCGTCGTCGGTCGGACGATGATCCAGATCCTCACCGAGCGGGCGTTCCCGCTCCGGGAGCTCCGCCTCCTGGCCTCGGGCCGTTCGGCCGGCGTCACCGTCTCGATCGATGGCCGCTCGTACCCGGTCGCCGAGGCGACCCCGGACGCCTTCGAGGGCGTCGACATCGCCCTCTTCTCGGCCGGATCGGACGTCTCGACCGAGCTCGCCCCGCTCGCGGTCTCGCGCGGCGCGACGGTGATCGACAACTCGAACGCCTGGCGGATGGACCCCGCCGTGCCGCTCGTCGTCAGCCAGGTGAACCCGGACGACGCGGCGCTCCACGAAGGGATCATCGCCAACCCGAACTGCTCGACGATGCAGCTCGCCCCGGTCCTGATGGCCCTGCGCGACGCGGCCGGCCTCGAACGGGTCGTCGTCGACACGTACCAGTCGGTGTCGGGGACGGGCGCCGAGGCGCTCGCCGAGCTCGAGGCGCAGATCCGCGCCCATGTCGCGGGCGAGCCGAAGGAGGCGCGCGTCTACCCCCACCCGATCGCCTTCAACGCCCTGCCCGAGATCGACGTCTTCCTGCCCAACGGCTACTCGAAGGAGGAGTGGAAGGTCGTCACCGAGAGCCGCAAGATCCTCCACCTGCCCGAGCTGCGGGTGTCGTGCACGGCCGTCCGGGTCCCGGTCTTCGTCAGCCACTCGGAGGCGGTCCACGTCGAGACAGGCCGCAAGGTGACCGCGGCCGAGGCCCGCGAGCTGTTCGCGGCCGTGCCCGGGGTGATCGTGCGCGACGATCCGGGCGGGCACGTCTATCCGCTCGCCACCGAGGCGGCCGGTCGGGACGAGGTCTTCGTCGGCCGGGTCCGCGAGGATCCCTCGGTCGAGCGCGGTCTCGCCTTCTGGGTCGTCAGTGACAACCTGCGCAAGGGTGCCGCCACGAACGCGGTCGAGATCGCCGAGCTGATCGCCGAACGCGGCTGGCTGGGCCCGGCCTCGGCGCGCGGGGCCGGCCGCTCCGGAACGGGGGACGGCGGGGGCCGGGCGTGACCGACGACGAGCGCCGGGCAGCGCTCGAGGCGATCGCAGCCGAGGTCCGGGCCTGCACCCGCTGCCGGCTGCACGAGGGCCGGACCCGGGCCGTGCCGGGGGAGGGGAGCGCCTCGACCGAGGTCGTGTTCGTCGGCGAGGGGCCCGGCTTCCACGAGGATCGCGAGGGTCGACCGTTCGTCGGGCGGGCCGGTGCGCTCCTGGCCACGCTCCTGCGCTCGGTCGGATGGCGGCGCGAGGACGTGTTCATCACCAACGTGGTCAAGTGCCGGCCGCCCGAAAACCGCGACCCGGCGCCCGACGAGATCGCCGCCTGCGCGCCGTACCTGCGCCGCCAGCTCGAGGTCCTCGACCCGGCGCTCGTCGTCACCCTCGGCCGCCACTCGCTCGGCGCGTTCATGCCCGGGGCGAGGATCTCGCAGGTCCACGGGACGGCCCGGCCGGTCGATCCGGCGAGCGGCCCGCAGGCTGCCCTGGTGTTCGCGATGTACCACCCGGCGGCGGCGCTCCGGACGCCCGAGATCGAACGCCAGAGCTTCGCCGACATGGCCGCCGTGCCAGCCACCCTCGTCGCTGCCCGGGAGCGACGCTCCACCACCGGACGAGCGGCCCCCGCGCCGGCCCCGCCGGTTCAACCGGAGATGACGATGACAGCTCAGCCCCCTACCCAGGGTGCCCGCCCGGCGGCGGCCACGACGCCGGTGTCCGGGCGCGACCACCCCGCCCCGGCCAAGCCGGCGCCCGCCGCCTCGGCCGAGCCGGCGCCCGCCGACGTCGCGGCCGACCAGCTGACGCTCTTCTGATGACCACCCGGAAGGCCCGGCCCGCCCCGACCGACTCGCGACCGCCGCTCAGGATCATCCCGCTCGGCGGGGTGGGCGAGATCGGCAAGAACATGTACGTCTTCGAGTACGGCGAGGACATCATCGTCGTCGACTGCGGCCTGATGTTCCCCGACGAGGAGATGTTCGGGATCGATCTCGTCATCCCGGACGTCACCTACCTCAAGGAGCGCCGGGCGAACGTCCGGGCATTCCTGATCACCCACGCCCACGAGGATCACGTCGGCGGTCTGCCCTACGTCCTGCCCGAGTTCCCCGGCGTCCCGGTCTACGCCTCGACCCTCGCCCGCGGCCTGCTCGGCAACAAGATCAAGGAGCACCGGCTGCGGAACAACCCGCTGCTCGCCCTCGATCCGGGCGACGAGATCGAGATCGGGCCGTTCGGGATCGTCCCGTTCCGGGTGGGCCACTCGATCCCGGACGCGATGGGGCTCGCGCTCCGGACCCCGGTCGGGGTCGTCGTCCACACCGGCGACTTCAAGTTCGACCACACACCGGTCGACGGCAAGCTCTCGGACTTCCACATCCTCGCCCGGATGGGCGAGGAGGGCGTCGTCTGCCTGCTCTCGGACTCGACGCGGGCCGAGAACCCCGGCTACACCCCCTCCGAGCGGACCGTCGGCGAGGCCTTCCGGGAGATCATCGAGCCGCTCGACGGGCGGGTGATCGTGGCCACGTTCGCGAGCAACATCGCCCGCGTCCAGCAGGTCCTCGACGCCGCCCGCCAGTTTGACCGCAAGGTGGCGGTCATCGGCCGCTCGATGGAGCAGAACTTCCGGATCGCCTCGGATCTGGGCTACCTGACCTACCCGCCCTCCCAGATCGTGGCCAAGGAACGGATCAACGAGGTCCCGGCCGGCAAGCTTGTGATCGCCACCACCGGCGCCCAGGGCGAACCGATGGCCGGCCTGGCCCGGATGGCGAACCGCGACCACCGCTTCGTCGAAATCCAGCCCGGCGACACCGTGATCGTGAGCGCCAGCCCGATCCCGGGCAACGAGGAGTACGTCGCGCGCACGATCGACAACCTGTTCAAGGCCGGGGCGAACGTCTACTACCACACGATCAAGCGGGCCCACGTCTCGGGCCATGCCAGCCAGGAGGAGCTGAAGCTGATGCTCGGCCTGACGAAGCCGAGGCACTTCATCCCGATCCACGGCGAGTTCCGGATGCAGGTCCAGCACGGCCGGCTGGCGATCGAGACCGGCGTGGCCCCGGAGAACGTGTTCATCATCGAGAACGGCACCCCGATCGAGATCGCCCACGACGGGACTGCCCGACGCGGCCAGCCGGTGACGGCCGGCTACGTCTTCGTCGACGGTCTGTCGGTCGGCGAGGTCGGGGAGATCGTCCTGCGCGACCGGCGCGCCCTGGCCAGCGACGGCATGTTCCTGGTCGTGGTCACCGTGGACAAGCAGACCGGCGACGTGGTCGGCCGCCCGGAGATCATCACCCGCGGCTTCATCCGCGACGAGCGCGACCCGCTGATCGCGCAGACCGCCGAACGGGTCGTCGCCGCGATCGAGAATCCCGGCGACCACATCAGCGAGGTCGCCCTCCTCAAGAGCCAGATCAAGGACAGCGTGTCACGCTACCTCTACGACCAGACGAAGCGACGGCCGATGGTCTTCCCGGTCGTCGTGGAGGTCTGATCATCCGATGGCCACCCGGCGTCGCACCGCCCCGCGTGCCGCCGCTCACCGGCGGCGCCGCCGGAGCCTGCCCCAGGTCACGATCACCCCGGAGGTGGCGCGCTCGCTCGTCGGCCTGACGCTGCTCGTCGTCGGCGCGGTGACCCTGATCGCGCTCGCCCTCCCCGTGCAGGACAAGCTGACCGACCTGTGGCGCGACTGGGTTGCACCCTGGTTCGGCGCCGGGCGCTGGGTCCTGCCGTTCCTCCTGATCGGTGCCGGCTGGTACGTCGAATGGGGCCCAGGCAGCCGGCCGCGGTCGGGCTGGCAGGCGATGGTCGCCGGCCTGGCCGTCACGTACGCGGGGATCCTCGGCCTCGTCCAGGTCACCGGGGTCACGAGCGGGGGGCGGGTCGGGCGGTTCCTCACGGACACGCTCGGCGGGCTCGTCACCCGGCCGGGCGCCTTCGTCGTCCTGCTCGGTCTCTCGTTCCTCGGCCTCGTCGTCGCCTTCAACGTGCCCCTCCGGGTCCTCGTCGAGCCGCTCACCCGCTCGTGGCAGGCGATCCGCGAGTCGCGTGCGGCCCGCGCCGAGCGCCTGGCCGCCGATGCGCTCCGTGCGGGCGGTCGCGTCGCCGACGGGCAGGGGTCGGGCCGCGGCGGGCCGGTCTCGCGCCGGGTGGGCGGCGTCTCGAGCCTCGCCTCCCCGGGTCAGACGGGGATCTGGGGCTCCGGCGGCGAGGCCGAGGCGGCCGGCCCGGCGGCGCCGATCCCGGCCGCGATCCCGAGCCCGGCCCTGACCTCGGCCACGTTCGCCCCGGCCCGGGCCGTGCCACCGCTGCCGGCGCCGCCGCCCGAAGCGGTGCGGCCGGCGCGCGACCCGGACGACGTAACCGACGCCGGCGACTCGCCACCGACCCGTGAGCGGGTCGAGTACCGGCTGCCGCCGATCACCCTCCTCGACGACGTCCGGCCCGAGGCCGCCAGCCGGAGTGACGAGGCGGTCCAGGCGCGGAACGAGGAGATCATCATCGCCAAGCTGGCGAGCTTCAATATCCCGGCCCAGATCGTCGGGCGCAACGCCGGCCCGGTCGTCACCCAGTACGAGGTCCAGCCGGCGCCGGACGTCAAGGTCTCCCGGATCGAGGGCCTGGCGGACGACCTGGCGATGGCGCTCGCCGCCCGCTCGCTCCGGATCGAGGCCCCGATCCCGGGCAAGAGCGCGGTCGGGATCGAGATCCCGAACAAGGACTTCAACATCGTCTCCCTGCGCCGGATCCTCGAGGAGGTCGATGTCGCCGCCTCGGGCTCGCGCCTGACGTTCGCCCTCGGCCGCGACGTGGCCGGCAAGGCCCAGGCCGTCGACCTGGCCAAGATGCCCCACCTCCTGATTGCCGGCGCCACCGGCTCGGGCAAGAGCGTGATGGTCAACGCGCTGATCACGAGCCTGCTGTGCGAGGCGACTCCCGACCACGTCCGGATGATCCTGATCGACCTCAAGCGGGTCGAGCTCGCCGGCTACAACGGGCTGCCCCACCTGCTCGTGCCGGTGATCACCGAGCCCGACCGGGCGAAGGCCGCCCTGAAGTGGGCGGTGGCCGAGATGGAAAGCCGGTACCGTCGCTTCGCCGGCGCCCGGCCGCCGGCGCGCAACATCCGGGCCTACAACGAGACGCGGGCCGATCCGGCCGACCGCCTGCCGTACATCGTGATCATCATCGACGAGCTGGCCGACCTGATGATGCGCGAGGGCAAGAACGTCGAGGACCCGATCGTCCGGCTCGCCCAGAAGGCCCGCGCCACGGGCATCCACATGGTCCTCGCCACCCAGCGCCCCTCGGTCAACGTCGTGACCGGCCTGATCAAGGCGAACTTCCCGAGCCGGATCGCGTTCGCCATGGCCTCCCAGATCGATTCGCGAACGATCCTCGACACGCCCGGCGCGGAGGACCTGATCGGCCGAGGCGACATGCTCTACCAGCCGGCCGACCTGCCCCGCCCGATGCGCCTCCAGGGCGTCTTCGTCTCCGACCAGGAGATCGCCCGGATCACCCAGTACTGGCGTGACCAGATCGACGACCCCCACTACGACCTGTCGATCATCGAGAGCGACGAGGAGGGGACCGGCGA
This sequence comes from uncultured Anaerolineaceae bacterium, assembly GCA_964388515.1. Classification (GTDB taxonomy): domain Bacteria; phylum Chloroflexota; class Limnocylindria; order Limnocylindrales; family CSP1-4; genus JAKAHU01. The sequence continues at coordinate 2,555 of CAYMBB010000020.1, read as the reverse complement.
GGCCAGCGAGCTCGTCGACGAGGACGCCGACCGGCTCCTGCCCGACGCGGTGGCGGTCGTCCAGGAGTACGACCGAGCCTCGGCGTCGCTCCTCCAGCGGCGCCTGAAGATCGGCTACGCGCGGGCGGCCCGGATCATCGACCAGCTCGAGGCGCGCGGCTACATCGGCGCCTTCGACGGCTCGAACGCCCGCCCGGTCCTCCGCCGCGACGGCTCGGCCGGGGGCGGCCGGACGGCCCCGCCGGCCGACGAGGACGAGTACGAGCGATGACCTCGCGCGACCACGCCCGACGGCGACTGACCGACCGGCCGGAGCGGCGCCGGCCGGTCATCGAGGCCGAGCCGGCGGCCAGCCTGCCTGAGCGCCTGATCGCGGCGCGCGAGCAGAAGGGGGTCGACCTCCTGCGCGCCGAGCGTGACACGAAGATCCGGGCCCGCTACCTCGCCGCCCTCGAGCGCGGCGACTACCGCGAGCTGCCGGGTGCCGTGTACACGAAGGGGTTCCTGCGCAACTATGCCCTCTACCTCGGGCTCGATCCCGACGACATCCTCGGCCAGTGGCATCGCGAGCGGGGCGAGGCGCTGGCCGCCGAACCGGCGATCGTCGTGCCCCGTCCGCTCGAGGCCCCTCGGCAGGGCTTCACGTTCAGCCCTGGCGTCGTCGTCGCCGCCCTGCTCACGATCGGCGTCCTCGCCTTCGCGGCCTACCTGGGGATCCAGCTGCTGCGCTTCGCCAAGCCGCCGACGGTCTCGGTCACCGACCCGGCGACCGCGGTCAGCGAAGTCGACGAGACGATGACCTCGTACACCCTGCGCGGTCTGTCCGTGCCGGGGGCGACGGTCACGATCACGACCCCCGGGCGCGACCCGATCCGGGTCACCGCGGCACCGGACGGAACCTGGAGCGCGGACGTCGATCTCCGCCGGGGCAAGAACCAGTTCGACATCACCGCCATCGACCCCGACACCGGCAAGCAGGCCGAGACGCCGGCGACGATCTTCATCACCGTCCCGTTCTCGGTCGTCCAGGCCCCCACCCTGACCGTCGACCAGCCGGCCGACGGGGCGACGTTCGAGAACGGCGCGATCCCGGTCCAGGGCACGACGACGAACGCGGCGAGCGTCATCGTCAGCGCCACCTGGCTCGGGCCGGTCGGCGGCGCGGCGCCGGCGAAGCCGTCGCCCGCTCCTCCGGTCTCGCCGCCGCCCGCGCCGCAGCCACTCTCGATCGCGGTCGCCGACGACGGCACGTTCGGGGCGCCCTACGAGCTGACGACCGGGCGCTGGACGATCACCGTGACCGCGACCTCGGCCGAGGGCAAGGCGGTCTCGATCTCGCGCTCGGTCACCGTCTCGTACCGGGGCGTGAACCTCGTCGTCACCGTCCGCGGCGGCAAGGCCTGGTTGAAGGCCTGGGTCGATGGCGCGGTCGACCCGGGACTCGGTGCCGCCGGCAGGGTCGTCGGGGACGGCAAGACCCTGACCTTCAGCGGCGCGACCTCGGTCGAGATCCGGACGGGTTCGTCCGGCAACACCTACTTCACCCTGAACGGGACCCCGCTCGGCGCGCTGGGCAGGGTCGGCGTCCCCGAGACCTGGCTGTTCGCGCCGCCCGACCCGCCGGTCCAGACCCAGCGCCGCTGACGCGATGGCCGGGGAGTCCCTCGTCGCCCTCGCCGAACGCCTCGCGGTCGCCTGCGAGGAGCGCGGGCTGACCGTGGCGACCGCCGAGTCGTGCACTGGTGGCCTGGTCGCCGACGCGATCACCGACGTCGCCGGCGCCAGCCGGTACTTCCTTGGCGGCGTCGTGGCCTACGCCGACCGGGCGAAGACCAACCAGCTCGGGGTCGCGCCGGAGCTGATCGCCGCCCACGGCGCGGTCAGCGCCCAGGTCGCCCGGGCGATGGCCGTCGGGGCCCGGGAGCGCTTCGGGGCCGACCTCGCGGTCGCGGTCACCGGGATCGCCGGGCCCGGTGGCGGCAGCGAGGCGAAACCGGTCGGGCTGACGTACGTCGCGTTCGCGGATCGTGGCGGGGTCGACGTCCGGCGCTTCCTGTGGTCCGGGGACCGGGCGGCGAACAAGCTCGCCAGCGCCACTGCCGCCCTCGAGCTGCTGCTCGAGCGGATCGGAACGTGACCCGGACGGCCGCCGCGATCGGGGCTGGCCTGGCGCCCGCCCGTGCGGCCCGCCCGATCCGCCCCGGCGAGCGGATCCACGTCGTCGGCGCCGCGGGCGCCGGCGCCAGCGCCGCCGCGCTCCTGGCCCACCATGCCGGCGGCGCCCCTGACGGCTGCGACGCCGGCGGCCCCTCGCCGTACACGCCGGCCCTCGACGAGCTCGGCATCGCCCTGGCCTGGATGCACGACCCGGCCCACGTGACCCGCCCGCCGGGTCCCGAGCGGCTGGCGGTGACCAAGGCCCTGACCGCGGTTGCCCCGGACCACCCTGAGCTCGTCGCCGCCCGCGAACGGGGGATCCCGCTCGAGCCCTGGCAGCAGGTCGTCGCCGACGCGGCGGTCGGGCGCCGCCTGGTCGCGGTCGCCGGGACCCCTGG
>CAYMBB010000019.1:15855-17257 GCA_964388515.1 uncultured Anaerolineaceae bacterium | reverse complement strand
GATCCGCCCGCCAGTCGTCGTCCGGCCCCGGCCTTCGGTCCGTTCGGCCCCTCGTCGGGCCTCCCCGGGGCCACGTACACTCGGCGCATGCGAATCGTCAGTGCTGCCGAGGCCGTGGCGGGCATCCGCTCCGGCGACCAGATCTACGTCCAGGCTGCGGCGGCCGCGCCGTCGGTCCTCCTCGACGCTCTCGTCGCGCGCGCCGACGAGCTCCACGACGTCAGCGTCGTGCACATGCACATCGAGGGCCCGGGACCGCACCTGGCGCCCGAGATGGCCGGCCACTTCCGCCACCGGGCCCTGTTCATCGGCCCGAACGCCCGGGCGGCGGTGAACGAGGGCCGGGCCGAGTACATCCCGGTCTTCCTCTCGGACACGCCGAACCTGTTCACCAGCGGGCTGATCCCGCTCGACGCGATCCTGATCAACGTCTCGCCCCCCGACGAGCACGGCTACTGCTCGCTCGGGACGTCGGTCGAGGCGACATATGCGGCGATCCCGGTCGCCCGGACGGTGATCGCCCAGCTCAACCGCTCGATGCCCCGGACGCTGGGCGAGAGCTTCGTCCACGTCGACGATATCGACCTCGCGGTCGAGGTGGACGTCCCGCCCTACGAGCACGTCGAGCAGCCGGGCGGCGAGGTGGAGCGGCGGATCGGCGAGTACGTCGCCGACCTCGTCCCGGACGGAGCGACGATCCAGATGGGGATCGGCGCGATCCCGACCGCCGTGGCCAAGGCGCTGCACGGCAAGAAGGACCTCGGCGTCCACACCGAGATGATGACCGACGTCGTGGTCGACCTCGTCGAGGCCGGGGTGATCACCGGGATGCGCAAGGAGCGCAACAAGGGCAAGATCGTGGCCACGTTCATGATGGGAACGCCGAAGCTCTACCGCTTCGTCCACGACAACCCGATGGTCGAGATGCGCCCGACCGACTTCACGAACGACACGCACGTCATCCGCAGCTTTCGCTGCATGACCGCGATCAACTCGGCGATCTCGATCGACCTGAGCGGCCAGGTGTGCGCCGATTCGATCGGCTGGCGCCTGTACAGCGGCGTCGGCGGCCAGATGGACTTCATCCGCGGTGCGGCGCTCGCTCCGGAGGGTCGGGCGATCATCGCCCTCCCCTCGACCGCGGCGGCGGGCCGGGTGTCGCGGATCACGCCCTTCCTCGCGGAAGGTGCCGGGGTCGTGACGACCCGGGCCCACGTCCGGACGGTCGTGACCGAGTACGGGATCGCCGAGCTGTACGGCAAGAGCATCCGCGAACGGGCCAGGGCCCTGATCGCGATCGCCCACCCGGACTTCCGCGACGAGCTGACTGCCCAGGCGCGCAAGACCCACTACCTGTAGCTGCGGATCCGTCACCGGCCCCGGACGAAGACGGCCCCGAACC
>CAYMBB010000019.1:5962-15755 GCA_964388515.1 uncultured Anaerolineaceae bacterium | reverse complement strand
CGATGCCGGAGTTCTGGGTGGACGCCGGGCGTCCCCTCCGACGTCCACCGCGTCCCGGATCATCGAGCCTCGCCGGTGGTCACGACACGGGCCGAATGGCACGGTTCTTCGGGCATCATGTCGCTACGCCGCCCGTCCGCACCTGCCGACGATCCGGTCATGATCGGCCGATCCAGCCATCCCTACGACCGCTCGGGACCACCCTGCCGGCTGCTCCTGGTGAGCGATCGACGGGCAGCGTCCGAGGCGCTGCGCGTCCACCTCGCCTACCATGGCTTCGACATCGTGGCCCACGAATCGAGCGCCGTGGGGGTCGGCGAGGCCGCCCGGCGGGAACGGCCCGACGTCATCCTGATCGACGCCTCTGTGCCGGGCGGCTGGCAGTCGATCGTGACGGCGCTCGATGACGTCGTCCCACGCGAACGGATCGCCGTCCTGTCCGCCTACTGGAGCACCGAGGCGCGCCTGGCGGCGAGTCAGACGGGGATCGGTGCCACGCTCCTCAAGCGGGTCGAGGGGGCCGAGCTCGTGGCCCGCCTGCGCTCGCTGGCCGGGCTGGCCGACGCGGTGCCGAGCGCCTGACCGTCGTTGTATCGTCCTGCCATGCGTCCCGATCAGCGACCCGCGCGTGCCCGGGTCGCCTCCCAGGCGTTCCGTCGCTGGGTCGTGCCCGTCGGACCCGGCCCGCGGGCCGAATGGCCCCCGGTTTCGGGCAGCTCGCCCCTCGGTCGTGGCCGCGTCGGGGCGCACTCTGGGGGTCATGAACATGATGGCTAGTGACGACACTCCGCCCTTCCCGGGCATCCCCGCGATCGTCGACGGCTCGGAGGCGATCGCCTACGTCGAGACCCGGATCAGCGAAGGCTCGTGCGCCTACCCGATCACGCCCTCGACGACGATGGCCGCGATCTACCAGGCAGCGGTCGCCGAAGGCCGGCCGAACCTGTGGGGCACCCAGCTGCGCTTCATCGAAGCCGAGTCCGAACACTCGTCGGCGACTGCCGCCGAGGGCTTTGCCCTGGCTGGCGGTCGGGTGACGAACTTCACCGCCGGGCAGGGCCTGATCCTGATGAAGGAGGTCCTGTACGTCATCAGCGGCAAGCGCCTGCCGGTCGTCTTCCACGTTGGTGCGCGCGCCCTGACCAGCCAGGCCCTGAACATCCATGCCGGCCACGACGACGTGATGGGGGTGGCCGACGTCGGCTGGGGGATCCTCTTCGCCCGCAATGCCCAGGAGGCGGCCGACCTGACCGCGATCGCGCGCCGCGCGGCTGAGGAATCGGAGACCCCGTTCTTCGTCGTCCAGGACGGCTTCCTGACCACCCATACGCTCGAGAACGTCCTCCTGCCCGAGGACGAGCTGCTGCGCGAGTTCGTGGGCGACCCGCGCCAGCGGCTGCGCGACTTCTTCGACCCGGCCGAGGCGCTGATGACCGGCGTCGTCCAGAACCAGGACAGCTACATGAAGGGCCGGATCGGGCAGCGCGTCTTCTACGAGCGGCTCGGCGACGCGATCCGCGAGGCGATGACCGGGTGGGGGGTCCGGACCGGCCGCCAGTACGACCTGATCGAGACGTACCGGACCGAGGACGCAGACCAGATCGTGGTCGCCATGGGCACGATCGCGGACACGCTGCTCGACGTCGTCGACCACCTGCGCGCCCGGGGCCGCAGGGTCGGGTCGGTTGCGGTGACGAGCTTCCGGCCCTTCCCGGCCCCGCAGCTCGCGGCCGCGATCCGGAACGCGAGCGTCGTCGCCGTCGTCGAGCGGACCGACGAGCCTGCCTCGGCCGACAACCCGCTCACGCGCGAGACGAAGGCGGCGCTCGGCGACGCGGCGGTCGATGGCCGGCCGGTGCCCCGGGTCGTCTCAGCCTCGGCCGGACTCGGTTCGCGCGACATCCCGGCCGGCGATCTCGTGGCGGTCTACGACTGGATCGCCGACCCGGCCGAGGTTGCCCGGCGCCGGTACGCGGTTCTCGGCATCCGCCACCCGCTCGCCCTCGAGCGGGCCCAGGTCGAGCTCCGACCGAAAGGCGCCTACAGCCTGCGCGGCCACTCGATCGGCGGCTTCGGGTCGGTGACCACGAACAAGCTCGTGGCCACGATCGTGGGCGAGACGTTCGGGCTCCACGTCCAGGCCTACCCCCGCTACGGCTCGGAGAAGAAGGGGCTTCCGACGACCTACTTCCTGACGATCGCCGAGGAGCCGATCCGCCAGCACGCCGAGCTCGACCGGGTCGAGTTCGTGCCCCTCCACGGCCCGATCGCGTTCAACCAGGGCGACCCGCTCCAGGGATTGGTCGATGGCGGCACGGTCTTCCTCCAGTCGCCGCTCACCGACCCCGAGGCGATCTGGGCCAGCCTGCCGGCCCGGGCCCGGGCGGAGATCCTCGCCCGCCGGATCCGCCTGACCGCCCTCGACACCGCGTCCCTGGCAGCCGCCCATGCGCCCCGCCCCGACCTCGTCGTCCGGATGCAGGGCGTCGCCCTCGTTGGCGTCTTCCTCAGGATCGCCCCCTTCGCCGAGCGGGCCGGCCTGGACCGGGCGGGCGTGCTCGAAGCGGTGCGCACCCACCTCGGGCGCTTCTTCGGCAAGCGCGGCGGGGCCGTCGTCGACGCCAACATGGCGGTGATCGAGCAGGCCTACGACGGGGTGATCGACGTGACCGCCGCGATCGCCGGCCTCGGTCCGTCCGGCGGTGCGCCGGACGGCGAGGCCCCACCCGCCGGCGCCGAGACCCCACCCGCCGGCGGCGAGCAGCCCGAGGGGAGTGCCCCCGTCCCGATGGAGACTGCGCGATGAGCGAGAGGAAGGCCGGCCGGACGGTCGGCGAGATCATGACCCGCGACCCGATCGTCGTCCGGGCCGACGCGCCACTGGCCGAGGTGGCCCGCCTGCTGGACCGCCACCGCATCAGCGGCCTGCCCGTGGTCGACGGCGGCGGTGCCCTCGTCGGTGTCGTCAGTCACACGGACCTGCTCAGGGCTCGGGCCACCGAGCACCTGTGGGCCAACTGGCCGGGCCTGGCCGTGCGCCACCTGATGACCTCGCCGGCGCTCTCGGTCGGGGCCGGGACGACGATCGGCGAGGCAGCCCGGCTGATGGAGCGCGAGCGGGTCCACCGGCTCGTGATCGTCGCCGAGGACGGTCGGACCCCGATCGGGATCATCAGCACCGCCGACCTCGTCCACACCATGGCCGAGGAGCACGCCAATGACTGATCGACGGACCCTGGACCCGACCCAGGTCACCCAGCGGCCGGAGCCGCTCAGCGAGCTGATCAAGGAGGCCGGCGAGTCGAAGGAGGAGCACGAGGCGCGCCTGGGGGCGACCGCCGAGCCGGTCTTCGACATCCACGCCTACGTCGACGAGTTCAACACCTCGATCGTGGGCGCCTACCGGCGAGGGATCGCCGATCAGGAGCTGCCGGCCGACCCGGGCGTGGCGCGGAGCATCATTCCGCCCGGCACGGCCGCGGTCCGCGACTTCAGCACCCTCGCCCCGCGGATCCCCGAGTTCGTGCTCGACCGGTGCGTCGGGTGCATGACCTGCGTCAACGCCTGCCCGGACAGTGCGATCCTCGCCATCGCCCAGCCCGAGCATGTCCTCGACGAGGCGATCGCCTCGTTTGCCGCTGCCCAGCCCGACCCCGGGCTCGCCGCCCGGACGGCCGGGACGCACTTCGCGACGACCCAGAAGTACGCCGAGGTGCCGAAGAAGAAGGGGCTCGAGCCGGCGAAGTTCGGGATCTTCGTCGATCCGGTCCACTGCAAGGGCTGCGCCGAGTGCGTCGATGTCTGCCATGAGCTCGGCTACGACGCCCTGTTCATGATCGACAAGGTGCCCGCCGAGCCGTCCGGCGAGAGCACGCTCGAGCGCTACCGGCGCGACTTCTCGTTCTTCCGGAGCCTGCCCCCGACCCCGGTCGAGTACCGCAACGAGCGTGCCCTGGCCGACATCATGCTCGGCGAGCATGCCTTCGGCTACGTCGGCGGGGCGGGGTCCTGCTCGGGCTGCGGCGAGGCGACCGCGATCCGGATGCTCGTGGCCGCCACCCGCCAGGTCCACGGGCCCGAGTCGATGGGCATCGTGGCCGCGACCGGCTGCAACACGGTCTACGGGAGCACCTACCCGTTCAACCCGTACCTCGTGCCCTGGACGAACTCGCTGTTCGAGAACGCCCCGGCCGACGCGATGGGCATCCGCGCCCGGTGGGACCAGGCCGGCCACGCCGACCGGCGTCTGTGGGTGATGGGCGGCGATGGCGCGATGTACGACATCGGCTTCCAGTCCCTGTCGCGGATGGTCGCCTCGGGGATGGACATCAAGGTGATCGTCCTCGACACCCAGGTCTACTCGAACACCGGCGGCCAGGCCTCGACCGCCTCGTTCGGAGGCCAGGTAACGAAGCTCTCCGCCTTCGGCAAGGCGCTCCACGGACGACCCGAGGCGCGCAAGGAGCTGGGCCGGATCCTGATGGCCCACGGTGAGGTCTACGTCGCCCAGACGACGCCGGCCCACATCAACCACTTCTATCGCGCGATCATGGACGCCAACACCTATCCCGGCCCGGCGGTCGTCGTGGCCTACACGCCGTGCATGCCCGAGCACGGGATCGCCGACGATGCCTCGACCCGTCAGGCGAAGCTGGCGGTCGAGTCGCGCGCCTTCCCGCTCTTCACCTACGACCCGCGCCGGGGCGAGTCGATCGCCCAGCGACTGTCGCTCCAGGGCAACCCGGCCCTCAGGGAGGACTGGGCGAAGCTCCCCGACGGGACGGTCGTCGACTTCCTTGCCTTCGCCCGGACGGAGGGCCGATTCGCCCAGCACTTCGCGGCCGACGGCACGCCGACCCCCGAGATCCTCGCCACCCAGGCCGACCGGCTGGCGAACTGGCGGACGCTCCAGGAGCTGGCCGGCATCCGCTGAGCGGGTCCGGCCCGCCGAAGGGCCGAACGGCTCCCGCGTTCGGGACGGCCACCACTTCCAGGCCCCTGCGCCCGGCCGGAGATTCGAGCCGCGGGAACGGGGATTCCCGTGCGACGTGCCCGGGAGGGAGACGTGGCGGCGAGCGAAGCAGCGGAGATCAGTCGACTCGAACAGGCGGAGCTGGCGGCACGGGAGCGCCGGCTGGCGGCCGAGGCCGAGGCGGACCGCCTGCTCGAGGCGGCCCGCCAGAGGGTCCGCGAGATCGAGGCCGGGCTCGAGGCGCGGATCACGGCCGCCCTAGCCGACCTGCGCCGGGCGCACCTCGAGCGGGCCGAGGCCGAGGTGGCCGCGATCGAGGCGGAGCTGGCGGGACGTGCCCGCCGGCTGCCCGCCGATGCCGCCACGTCACCCGCGTTCGACGAGGCGGTGGAGCTCGTCGTCGGCGCCGTCCTCGGCGAGACCGGGAGGTGATCGGGTCGTGCTGGCCAGGATGCGTCGCGTCGAGATCATCGCCCCACGCCGCTCGGCAGCGCGGCTCCTGCGCGCGATCCACCGGGCCGGGGTCCTCCACCTCGCCCCCTTCGAGCCGCCACCCGGTGCCGGCCCGACCCTCTTCGCCGCCGGCGCCGGCCCTCCTGACCGGCCCGCGGCTTCGGTCACGCCATACGACGCTGCGCTTTCCCAGGTCACCGAGCTGGCCGGGCTGCTCGTCCTTCCCGAGGCCCCCCGGCCGCTCGTCAGCCGGCTCTGGGAGCTCGACGACGGCGAGCTGCTGGCCGAGGTCGCGGCCCTCGAGCCGGTCCGCGCCCGAGCCGCGGAGCTGGCCTCCGAGCGCCTCCGCCTGCGCGGCGAGGCGAGCCGCCTGGCCGGGTACCGGCGCCTGATCGAGGCGCTGCGAGGTGCTGTCGGGCGGCTGCCCTCGATCCGGGGCTACGGCTCGACCGGGATCGTGGTCAACGCCCGCTACCGGCCCGTCGTCGCCCTGATCCGCGACGAGCTCGAGTCGCTGACCGGAGGGCGCTGCGAGGTGATCGCCGCCGACCTCGACGCCGACCGCGTGGCGGCGATCGTCCTCTACCCGGTCCGGCTGGCCGGCGAGGTGCGTGCCCTGCTCGGCGGGCGCGACCTCGAGGAGGTGACCCTGCCCGAGTCGATGGCCGGCGTCCCGTTCGACGAGCTCGGTCCGCGCCTGGCGGCCGAGGAGACGGCGATCCGGGAGCGACTGGCCGGCACCGAGGTCGCCCTCGCGCAGCTCGCCGCGGACCACGGCTCGCTCGTGGCGGCCCTCTCGCTCGTGCTCGCCGACCGGGTGGCCGAGGCGCGGGTGCTCGCGGCGGCCGGTCGGAGCGAGCACCTCGTGGCGGTCAGCGGCTGGCTCCCGGAGCGCCGGATCCCCGAGCTACGTGACGCACTCGCCCGCGAGGTCGGCCCCGAGGTGCTCGTCGTCGAGCGACCCGGTGACGGGCTCGATCGGAGTGCCCCGGTCACGCTCGAGAACCGGCCCCTGGTCCGGGCCTTCGAGCCGCTCGCCTCGTTCGTGATCCTGCCCCGCTACGGGACCCTGGATCCGACGCCGGTCGTGGCGTTCGCCTTCCCCGTCTTCGTCGGGCTGATGGTCGGCGACGCCGGCTACGGGCTGCTCCTCCTCGTCGCCCTGCTCGGCGCGCGCCGTCGCTGGCCGACCTCGCCGGTGATGCGCTTCCTCTGGCCGGTCGGTGCCCTGGCGGCGATCTCGACGATCTTCTTCGGGATCCTGTTCGGGGAGTGGTTCGGTGACGCCGGCCAGCGCCTCGTCGGTCTCCGGCCGCTCTGGTTCGACCGCCGCGAGGGGGCGCTGCCGCTCCTCGTCCTGGCCGTCTCGATCGGGCTTGCCCAGGTCGCCCTCGGGCTCGTGCTCGGGATCGTGAACGCGACGCTGCTGCGCCACCGGCGCGAGGCGATCGCGCGCGGAGCGCTCCTCGTCAGCCTGGCCGCGATCGTCGTCACGGTCGCCTTCGCGGCCGGCCAGGTGCCGGCGCCGGTCGGTCAGGTCGCGGTCGTCGTGCTCGTCGGGGCGATCGTGATCCTGGCCGCGACGCTCGGGCTGGCCGGCCCGCTCGAGGTGATGGGCGCCGTGGGCAACGTCCTGAGCTACGCCCGCCTGATGGCGATCGGGCTCGCCTCGGTCATGCTCGCCGTGGTCGCCAACCGGCTCGGCGCCCTGTTCGAGAACGTCCTGCTCGGGGTGCTGATCGCGGCTCTCTTCCATGCCCTGAACTTCGTGCTCGGCTTCTTCGATTCGTCGGTCCAGGGGCTGCGGCTCCAGTACGTCGAGTTCTTCAGCAAGTTCGTCGAACCCGGCGGGGTGCGGTACGAGCCGTTCGTCTCCGTCCTCCGCGAGGGCGGCCGGGAGCCCGGCCTGGAAGCGACAGGAGGTGCATGAGATGGACGAGGGACTCCGATTCCTGGCCGCCGCGCTGGCGGTCGGGCTCGGCGCGCTCGGGACTGCCTGGGCGCAGTCACGGATCGGGTCGGCCGGTGCCGGAGCGGTGGCCGAGAAGCCCGAGGTGACCGGGACGATCCTCATTCTCGTCGCCCTGCCCGAGACGATGGTCATCCTCGGCTTCGTGATCGCCGCCCTGATCATCTTCCTGTGATCCGGCGGCATCGCCGGCCGGACGGCTCCCGAGCGGGGTAGGCCAGTGAGCGTCGAGACGATCGTCCGGGTGATCGAGGCCGAGGCGGCCGACGAGGCCGAGCGGATCGTCGCCGCTGCCCGGGAGCGGGCCAGGGCCCTGATCGACGAGGCGGAGGCGGCCGCCGAGGCCCGCGTCCGCGAGGCCTGCGAGCGCGCCGAACCGGGCTACCGGGCCGAGGCGATGCGGCTCGTGAACGCCGCCCGCCTGCGGCTCCTCGAAGCCCGGGCCGAGGAGGCGGCCAACCTCGTCGAGGCCGTGTTCCGGGCGGCCGGCGAGCGGCTGGCGGCGCTGGCTGCGGATCCCGCCTCCGGGCGCTGGCAGCGGGCCCTCGAGCGGCTGCTCGAGGAGACGGTCCGGCTCGCCGGGCCGGGTGCCGTCCTGCGCGTCCGGCCGGTCGATGCGGCCGTGGCCCGTCTGATCGCGGCCCGGCTCGGCGGTCGACTCGACGAGGCGCTCGAGGAGGGGCTCGCGCCGGGTGTTCTCGCCCGCTCGCCCGACGGACGGCTCGAGGTCGAGGCGACGCTGCCCGCCCGGCTGGCCCGCGCCCGCGTCGCCCTGGCCGAGCCGGTCGCCCGCCGGCTCGGGGTGGCGGACTGAAGGAGCGCCCTGATGTACGACTACGGCAACGCCCGGGTCGCGGCCCTGCGCGGTCGACTCCTCGATCCGGCCGCGCTCCACCGGCTCGCCGAGGCCGACTCGGCGAGCGCCTTCCTGGCCCTCCTCGAGCGGGCGGAGGACTGGCGCCCGATCCTGCGCCAGACGGCGCCGCTCGTGATCGAGCCCCAGGGTGCGGTCGAAGCGTCGATCGAGCGGCATCGGAGCGCCCGTCTCGGTGGGCTCGTCAGGTTCTACCCGCCGCCGGCGCGGCGCCTGGTCGAGGCGCTCGTCCTGCCCCTCGACCGCGAGCGGATCGTCGCCCTCGTCCGCCGTCGCCTGGCCGGCGAGGCGCCGGAGGTGGTCGGGGCGACGATCGTGGGCGGGGCGCTCCTCGATGCGGCGGCGCTCGGGGCGCTGGTTCGGGCACCGACCCTCGTCGCGCTCGTGCGGGCGATCGGCCGTGCCGGTCTCATTCCGGCCGCCGAGGCGATCGTGCTCGGCCGCCGGGTCGAGCAGGGGATCGGCCGGCCGGAGCTCGAGGCCCGCCTCGTGGCCGCCTTCGAGCAGGGCCGGATCGAGCGCGCCCGCGGGGGCGATCCGAACGCCCGGGTGGTCCGGGCGATCCTCGCCCGCGAGCACGCGGAGCGGCGGGCCGTGGCCGCCGAGCTGGCGGCCGGCGGGCCCGGTGGGGCGGCGCTGCTCGAGCGGACGCTGACCCTGGCCCGCCTCGACGATCTGGCCCGGACCGGGCGACGGGACCCGCTCGGCATCGGCCCGGTCGCGGGCTACGTCGCCGCCGTCGAGGCCCAGGCGATCCGCCTTCGGGCGAGCCTGGCCCGGGTCGTGGCCGGCTGGGGCCACGATTTCGTCGGGCTCTACCTCATCCCGGCGGGGGGCTGAGCGATGGCCCGGCTGGTCGTCGTCACCACCGCGGCCCTGGCCGACGGCTTCCGGCTCGCCGGTTCGGCGACCCTCGCCGCCCGGCCCGGGGCCGAGGCCGCGGCCACGCTGCGCGGCGTGATCGCCGAGGGGGACGTCGGGCTCGTCCTCGTCGGCGCCGACCTCTGGGCGAGCCTGGACGAGCGACTCCGGGCCACGCTCGAGCGGCTGCCGCGGCCGATCGTCCTGCCGATCCCGGCCGGGGTCGTCACCGACTACGCGACCCGGCGCCAGCTGCTCGGCGAGATGCTCGAGCGGGCGATCGGCTACCGGATCGAGCTTGGCCGGGGCGAGACACGATGAGCGCCGTCGTCGCCCGCCCGGCGGCCACCCGCCGCCGCGCGACCGACCGCCGGCCGCCCTCCGGCTCGGTCGTGGCCGCCGTCGGGCCGGTCGTCCGGGCCTCCGGGCTGGCTGAGGCAACGGTCGGCGAGGTCGTCCACGTCGGGCCGCGCCGGCTGCTCGGCGAGATCATCGGCCTCGACGGTCCGATCGCCACGATCCAGGTCTACGAGGAGACGGCCGGGCTGGAGGTGGGCGACGAGGTCGAGCCGACCGGGGCGCCGCTCCGGGCGCGTCTCGGGCCGGGCCTGCTGGGAGCCACGTTCGACGGCCTGCAGCGGCCGCTCGACCGGCTGGCAGCGGC
>CAYMBB010000019.1:3057-5862 GCA_964388515.1 uncultured Anaerolineaceae bacterium | reverse complement strand
GCCGGGCCGATCGAGGACGACCGGCGCTGGGTGTTCGAACCGGACCTCGAGCCCGGCGGCGAAGTCGCCCCCGGTGACGTCCTGGGCACGGTCGCCGAGGGGCCACTCCGGCACCGGATCCTCGTCCCGCCCGACACGAGCCCCGGCCGCCTCGTGGCGCTCGAGCAGGGGACGTACCGGCTCGATGAGCCGATCGGCCGACTGGCGACGCCCGGCGGCGAGGTCCTGCTCAGACTCGCCCACGACTGGCCGATCCGTCGGCCGCGACCTGTCCGCCTCCGGCTCGGCGTGGAGCGACCGTTGATCACCGGCCAGCGCGTCTTCGACATGCTCTTCCCGATCGCGCAGGGCGGGACGGCGATCATCCCGGGCGGGTTCGGCACCGGCAAGACGGTCGTCGAGCAGTCCCTTGCCCGCTGGTCCGACGCCGAGGTCGTCGTCTACGTCGGCTGCGGCGAGCGGGGCAACGAGATGGCCGAGCTGCTAGCGAGCTTCCCCGAGCTCATCGACCCGCGCACCGGCGAGCCGCTCCTGGCCCGGACGGTCCTCGTGGCAAACACCTCGAACATGCCCGTCGCCGCCCGCGAGGCGTCGGTCCAGCTGGGGGTCACGATCGCCGAGTACTTCCGGGACCAGGGCCTCGCGGTCGCGCTCCTGGCGGACTCGACGAGTCGCTGGGCGGAGGCGCTGCGGGAGATCAGCGGTCGGCTCGAGGAGCTGCCCGGCGAGGAGGGCTTCCCGGCCTATCTCGGCAGCCGCCTGGCCGCCTTCTACGAGCGCGCCGGGCGGGTCGAGGCGCTCGGCTCGCCGGTGCGGCGCGGCTCGATCACGGTCGTCGGGGCCGTCTCCCCGCCCGGGGGCGACTTCAGCGAGCCGGTCACCCAGGCCAGCCTCCGGCTCGCCGGCACGTTCTGGGCGCTAGATGCCGAGCTGGCCCACGCCCGGCACTTCCCGGCCATCGGTTGGACCCAGTCGTACTCGCTCTACGTCGAGCCGCTCGAGCCCTGGTACCGGGCCAGCGTCGCCGAGACGTGGCCGGCGCGGCGGGCCGAGGCGATCGAGCTGCTCGGGCGGGAGAAGCAACTGCTCGAGATCGTCCAGCTCGTGGGCGCCGACGCCCTGCCCGACGAGGACCGGGTCGTACTCGAAGTCGCCCGCCTGCTGCGCGAGACGTTCCTCCAGCAGCACGCCTTCGATCCAGTCGATGCGGCCCGGCCGCCCGAGGTCCAGTTCGCCCTCCTGCAGGCGGTCCTCGCCGCGCGGACCGGGCTCGGCCGGGTGCTCGAGCGCGGGCTCAGCCTCGCGCAGGCGCTCGAGGCACCGGCGCTGGGGGAGCTGCGGCGGGCGAAACAGTGGTCGGGCGATGATGTCGTGGCCCGGCTCGAGACGCTCGCCGTCCGCCTGGTCAACCTGGCCGCAGAGGTGACCCATGAGCCTCTCGCTCCGCCGCCTGCGGGGCGTGGAGCGGTTGAGCGGGCCGCTCCTCGTCGTCCGGCGCGCGCCCGGGATGGCCCTCGGCGAGGAGGTCGGCGTGGTCGGTCCGGACGGGCAGCGTCGCCACGGCCAGGTCGTCGAGCTGCGGTCCGATCTCGCCGTCGTCCAGGTATACGAGGGGACGGGTGGCCTCGGCCTCGACTCGACCCGCGTCGAGCTGACCGGCGAGCCGTTCCGGCTGGGCGTCTCGACCCGGATGCTCGGGCGGGTGATGGACGGTCGCGGTCGCCCGATCGACGACGGACCGCCGATCACGCCCGTCCGCCTGGGCGACGTGAACGGAGGCGCGATCAACCCCGCCGCACGCGACCACCCCTCCGATCTGATCGAGACCGGGATCAGCGCGATCGACCTCCTGGCGAGCCTCGTCCGGGGCCAGAAGCTGCCGATCTTCACCGGGGCGGGCCTGCCGGCCAACGAGCTCGCCGCCCGGATCGCGACTGGTGCCCGGATCCTGGGCGAGGAGCGGTTCGTGACCATCTTCGCCGCGATGGGGATCACCCGCCGCGAGGCGGACTTCTTCCGCGAGGCGTTCGTCAGTTCCGGAACGCTCGACCGGCTCGCCTTCTTCCTCAACCTGGCCGACGATCCGACGATCGAACGCCTGCTCACCCCCCGCTGTGCGCTCACCCTGGGCGAGCACCTGGCCTTCGACCTCGGGCTGAACGTGCTCGTCGTCCTGACCGACATCCTGGCGTACGGCGAGGCGCTCCGAGAGCTCGGGACAGCGCGCGAGGAGATCCCCGGCCGGCGCGGCTACCCAGGCTACCTGTACACGGACCTGGCGACCCTGTTCGAGCGGGCCGGGCGAGTCCACGGCCGGCCCGGGTCGCTCACCCTGCTGCCGATCGTGACGATGCCCGACGACGACGTCACCCATCCGATTCCGGACCTGACCGGTTACATCACCGAGGGCCAGATCGTCCTCTCGCGCGAGATCCACGGCCGCGGCGTGGTCCCTCCGATCGACGTCCTGCCCTGCCTGTCGCGGGTGATGAACGCCGGGATCGGGGCGGGGCGGACACGAGCCGAGCACCGCGCCGTGGCCGACCAGCTGTACGCGCTCTATGCCCGTGGGCGCGAGCTGCGCCGGCTGGTGACCGTGATCGGCGAGGCGGCCCTCTCGCCGGCCGAGCAGTGCATCCTCGCCTTCGCCGACCGGTTCGAGACCGACCTCGTGGGCCAGGGCCAGGCCCGACGTTCGCTCGACGAGAGCTTCGAGGTCGCCTGGCGGCTGCTGGCCGGCCTCCCCCGAGAGGAGCTGAGCCGGATCCCGGTCGAGGTCCTCGACGCGAACCTCGCCCCGGGCGA
>CAYMBB010000019.1:0-2957 GCA_964388515.1 uncultured Anaerolineaceae bacterium | reverse complement strand
GGAGGGATCATCCCGAGCGGAGGAACGATCGAGCACAGGAGGCCGAGATGGGCGAGCAGGCCGTGACGGGCCGCGCGGTCCGTCGCCAGGAGATTCAGGTCGGTGTCGGGACGCGCTCACTGGCCGGGATGCTCTCGATTCCCGAGGCGGCCCGGGGGATCGTCATCTTCGCCCATGGCAGCGGCAGCAGCCGGCTTAGCCCGCGCAACCAGGCGGTCGCCCGGCGGCTCGAGGCCGGTCGGTTCGCGACGCTGCTCATGGACCTGCTCGATCCGGCCGAGGAGCGCGACCGGCGGTACGTGTTCGATGTCGAGCTGCTCGCCACGCGACTCCTCGCCGCGACCGACTGGGTCGCCGCGGAGCCTGCGACGCGGCTCCTGCCGGTCGGCTACTTCGGAGCCAGCACTGGCGCCGCGGCGACGCTCATCGCCGCCGCCCGCCGCGGCGAGCGGGTTCGGGCCGTCGTCTCGCGCGGCGGACGGCCCGATCTGGCCGGGCCGTGGCTGCCGGCGGTCGTCTCGCCGACGCTGCTGATCGTGGGCGGGGCCGATCACCAGGTGATCGAGCTCAACGAGGCCGCGCTGGGCGAGCTGCGCTGCGTGAAGCAGCTCGTGATCGTGCCCGGGGCGGGCCATTTGTTCGAGGAGCCGGGGGCGCTCGAGCGGGTCGCCGACCTGGCCGCCGACTGGTTCGCCGGCCACCTGCCGGCCGCGGCTCGGGCCTGAGCGCGGCCGCCGCGGTACCGGGGAGCCGGACCGATGACGCCCGTCCGCCCGACGACGACCGTCGGCCCGATGTCGCCCCGCCTTGACGAGGCGTACACGAGCCTGCCCGTCGACCCGTTCGACGCCCCACCCGCTGATCGTCCACCGTCCGACGCGGGGCCGGCCGATCCGGTCGAGCCGCTGGCCGCGGGCGTCGAGCGCCCCGGGCCCGGAGACGGCACCGAGCGAGGTGTCGTGCCGGCGATCCTCGTCGAGTCCCTGCCCGACGGGAGTGTGCGCTGCAACGCCTGCGCCCACCGCTGCCTGGTCCGGCCCGGCCGGCGGGGGATCTGCCAGGTCCGCGAGAACCGCGACGGGACGCTCGTCTCGCTCGTCTACGGCCGGGCGGTCGCGGCGACCCTCGAGCCGATCGAGAAGAAGCCGCTCTACCATGCGTGGCCCGGAACCGGCGCCTACTCGATCTCGACCGCCGGCTGCAACTTCCACTGCCGGTTCTGCCAGAACTGGGAGGTTGCCCAGGCGCCCCGGGAGGGGCTGGCGCCCTGGACGATCGACCTGCCACCGGACGAGGTCGTGGCGCGGGCCGGGGCGGCCGGGGCGCGGAGCATCGCCTATACGTACGTCGAGCCGACGATCTTCATCGAGTACGCCCTCGACACGGCCCGTCTGGCCCGGGCCGCCGGGCTGGGCAACGTGTTCGTCACGAACGGCTACCAGACGCCCGAGGCGCTCGAGCTGCTCGCACCCGTGCTCGACGCGGCGAACGTCGATCTCAAGGGTTTCTCCGACCGGTTCTATCGGCGGGTGTGCGGGGCGCGCCTCCAGCCGGTCCTCGAGGCGCTCGTGCTCATGCGCCGGCTGGGGATCTGGGTCGAGGTGACGACCCTCGTCGTCCCGGGCTGGAACGACGATCCGGGCGAGCTGGCCGCGCTCGCCGAGTGGATCGCCTCCGAGCTCGGGCCGGAGACGCCCTGGCACGTCAGCCGGTTCTTCCCCGCCTACCGGATGCTCGACCTTCGACCGACGCCCCTGCGGACCCTGGCCGAGACGGCCGGGATCGGCCGGCGGGCGGGGCTGAAGCATGTCTATCCGGGCAACGCCCCGGAGCTCGGCGAGGGCGACACCCGGTGCGCCTCGTGCGGCCAGCTCCTGATCCGGCGCCGGGGCTACCGGATCGTCGAGAACGTGCTCGTCCGTGGTGGCTGCCCGGGCTGCGGGGCCCGGCTGGCCGGGATTGGCCTGGCGGAGGCGCGGCGGAGAGGTGTGGCATGAGCAGCGCACGGGAACCTGGAGGCCGCGCCCGAGACGGGATCGGGCCCGGCGGTCCGGGGGAGGGGCCCGGACCGGCTGACCGGCGGCCGCCCCGGCCCGCGGCCCATGCCGGCACGTTCTACCCGGCCGCCCCGGACCAGCTGGAGCGCGTCGTCGAGGCGCTGATCCGCGACGCCGAGCTCACCGCCCGGCGCGAGGCACCCTCGCCGGGGCCCCCGCTCGGGCTGCTCGTGCCCCATGCCGCCCTCCATTTCTCGGGCCGGGTGGCGGCACATGGCTGGCGCCAGCTCCGTGAGCTCGACCCGGCGACGGTCGTGATCGCGGGCACGAACCACTTCGCCGCCTGGTTCGCCGGGGTCGGGGTCTGGGCGGGCGGCGCGTGGCAGACCCCGCTCGGCCCGCGCGCGGTCGACGACGAGCTGGCCGCCGCGATCGAGGGGCTCGGCCGGCCGTTCACGCCGGTGGTCGACGCCCACCTCGACGAGCACTCGATCGAGGTCCAGTTGCCGCTCCTCGCCGCGCTCGCGCCGCGCTCGCGGATCGTGCCCCTGCTCGTCAGCCTGCCCGACCCGGCCGCCTGCCGCGAGGCCGGCCGACGGCTCGGCCTGCTCCTGCGCGATCGGCTGGCGGCCGGGGGGCGGGTCGTCCTCGTCGCCAGCTCGGACCTCGCCCACTATCCGACCGAGAGCCGGGCCCACGAGATCGACCGTCAGGTGCTCGAGCCGATCCTGGCCCTGGACGCGTGGCGGCTCGCCCAGCGCGAGATCGAGCTCCGGAGATCGGGGATCCGCGGCCTGGCGTGCGGGCTGTGCGGCTTCGAGCCGGTCCTCTTCACCCTCGCGGCGGTCTGTGAGATGGGCGCGCGGCGGGGCGTCCTCCTCGCCCACGGTACCTCGGCCGACGTTCCCGGCGGGGACCCGGGACGGGTCGTCGGCTACGCGGCGGTCGAGTTCGTGGCCT
>CAYMBB010000018.1:0-18215 GCA_964388515.1 uncultured Anaerolineaceae bacterium | reverse complement strand
TGGTGGCGTCTTCCGTCGGGCGGGTCGGGTCGTGGACTCGGGCGGTGCGTGGCGGGGCGTCCCGGGCGGGCGCCGGGTGTCCGGCGTCGATCGCCGGCTCGGCCTGCTCGGGCGGCGCCGCGGGCACGGGGGCGGGCACCTGCGGCGGCGGTGCGGGCGGCGGGGCGGCGGGCTCGGCGGAAGCGGCCGCCGCGGCGGCCTCGGCGAGCTCGACGGGTGTGACGCCGGCCTCGAGGATGCGCAGCGCCCGGGCCAGGGCCTCCTCGGCCGCGCGGTCGGGTCCGCTCTCGCGGATCAGCCGAGCCAGCCGCTGGAGAGATCGGCGGCGAGCCCGCGACTCGGCCAGCTCGAGGGCACGGCGGACAGAATCGAGCGCCTCGACCGGGCGACCAGCGGCGTCCTGGACCTCGGCCACGAGGTCGAGGGTCCGGGCAGCCTCGACCGCCCGCCCGGCCCGCGCCAGCGCGTCGGCCCGGCCGAGGAGCGCGGCCTCGTCGCGGGGTGCCCGTGCCAGAGCGGCGTCGAAGGCGGCCAGCGCCTCCTCCGGCCGGCCGCGGCGGAGCTGGACGTGACCGATGCTCGTGTGCGGCAGCGCCCGCTCGGTGGCGATCGAGGCCGCCTCGGTGTACGCTGCGAGGGCCGCCTCGAGCTGACCGCGGAGCGCCGCGACGTGCCCCCGTCGCAGGGCGTCCTTGTACCGCTCGTAGACGGCTTCGCTCACCGGCCCCTCCGGCGGGCTGGAGCGGCCGCTAGCGCTTCGTGTACTGCGGCGCCTTGCGGGCCCGCTTCAGGCCGTACTTCTTGCGCTCCTTCATCCGTGGGTCGCGGGTCAGCAGGCCGGCCTGGCGCAGCGGCAGGCGATTCCCCTCCGGGTCGATCTGGAGCAGGGCCCGGGCGATGCCGTGGCGGATCGCGCCGGCCTGGCCGGTCACCCCGCCGCCCTCGACCTTGATCATCGCGTTGAACCGGCCGTCCGTGCCGGTCACCCGGAACGGCAGGCGGACGTCGGACTCGTTGATCGCATTGCCGAAGTGCTCGTCGAGCGAGCGCCCGTTGACGACGATCTCGCCCTCGCCCGGCAGGAGCCGGACCCGGGCGACGGCGGTCTTGCGGCGACCGGTTCCATGGAAGAATGCGGACGTGGTCATGCTGGCAGGCTCCTCGTCAGGCGAGCGGCTCGGGCCGCTGGGCCTGGTGCGGATGGTCCGGTCCCGGGTAGATCTTCAGCTTGCGCAGCTGCTGGGCCCCGAGCCGATTGTGCTGGAGCATCCCCTTGACCGCGCGGCGGATCACTTCCTCAGGCCGGCGTTCGAGCAGGTGGCCGAGCGTCTCCTGCTTCAAGCCCTGGGGATAGCCGCTGTGGCGGATGTACAGCTTCGATTCTCGCTTGTCGCGGCTCACCGCCACCCGGGAAGCATTGAGGACGATGACGTGATCGCCCGAATCGAGGTGCGGCGTAAAGGTGGGCTTGTGCTTGCCCTCGAGGACACGGGCGATCCGCGACGCCAGGCGGCCGAGCGTCTCGTCCGTCGCGTCGACGACGTACCAGCGTCGCTCGATCTCGCTCTCGCGGAGCGTGTATGTCTTCGCGGTCTTCATGGCCTCGTTTCTGTCCTGTCGTCCCGACCTGCGCCACGCCGACCAAGGACGACGCGCCGCAGGCACAACCCCCTGGCCGGTGCCACCGCCCCGTTGAGGGCCGGTCGTCGCGAGGCCAGGATCGCCGCGACCTGTTGTTCATCGATCTTGCCACGACCGGCCTCGATCAGGACGGCCACGATCCGGCGGACCATCCCCCGCAGGAAGGCGTCGGCCGCGACGTCGATCGTCACGAGCGACCCTGCGCGCCGGACCCGGACCCAGTGGATGGTCCGGACCGGCTGGCGGTCCGCTGCCCCGAAGGCGCTGAAGTCGTGCCGGCCCACGAGGACCGACCCGACCCGCTCCATCGCGGCGGTGTCGAGCGGGACCCGCACCCCGAGCGCCATCCGCTCGCGGAGCGGGCTGCGCGGCCCGTTCCAGACGGTGTAGCGGTACTCCCGGTACCGCGCCGCATGGCGTGGGTGGAACCCGGCCGGGACGCGCCGCAGGTCGCGGATCGCCACGTCCGCCGGAAGGAGCGCGTTCAGCGCCCGTTCCAGTTCCTCCGCCGGCAGCCGCCCGGCGTCGGTGAACGCGATCACCTGTCCGCTGGCATGCACCCCGGCGTCAGTTCGGCCCGCCGCATCGACCCGTCGCCGGATCCCTCCGGACAGGCGGCTCAGTGCGGCTTCGAGTTCCCCCTGGACCGTCCGGACACCAGGCTGGGCCTGGAACCCGGCGAAGTCCGTGCCGTCATATTCGACCCGCGCACGATAGCGCACGGGCGCGCCCTCTCGAGCGCCTAGCGATCGCCGCTGTGCCGGCTCATGCCTGCGTTGGCGCGTCCGCTCGCACGCTCACCCATCCCTGGATGCGCTCGCTCGCGTGCTCCGCGCCGCCCGGGCCTGAACGCGGCGGAGCGGCGATCCTGTCCATCTCACGGTCAGACGAGTTCAATCTGGACGATTTCTGCCGCGTCGCCCAGTCGCTGCCCGAGGCGCACGATCCGGGTGTAACCGGACGTCCGGTCGGCATACTTGGGCGCGATCTCGTCGAACAGCTTGTCCACGACGAGCGGTTCGTTGGGGAACGCGGCGATGACCGCCCGCCGGGCGGCGAGGTCGCCGCGCTTGGCGAGGGTGATCATGTGCTCGACGCGACCGCGAACCTCCTTGGCCTTGGCCTCGGTGGTCCGCACCCGCTCGTAGCGCAGGATCGACACGGTCAGGTTCCTGTACAGCGCCATCCGCGGCCCGTGCTTGCGACCGAGCTTGCGGCCGTCGATCCGGTGGGCCATGGCTCAGCCCTCCTCGTCGGCCGCGAACGGCTCGTCGGCGGACTCGTCGTCCTCGGGCTGCTCGTCGTCGAGCTCGCCGTCCGACCCGGCACCGGGCTCCGTGTCGGCCACGATGAAGCCGCGCATCCGGAGGCGCTCCTTCATCTCGTCGAGCGACTTCTTGCCGAAGTTGCGCATCCGGAGCAGGTCGTCGTCCGAGAGCTGGAGGAGCTGGCCGACCTTGACGATGTTGTTCCGCTTCAGCGAGTTGTAGGCGCGCATCGGCAGATCGAGCTCTTCGATCGGCATGTCGAGCATGTTCGGCGGCAGCGACGGAATCCCGACCGCGGCGCGGTCCGTTGCGCCGGCGACCATGCCGATCGTGACGAACGGCTGGAACTGGCGGACGAGGATGTCGGCCGCCCGGGAGAGCGCTTCCTCGGGCGTGATCGTGCCGTCGGTCTCGATCTCGATCGTCAGCTTGTCGTAGTTCGTCATCTGGCCGACGCGCATCGCCTCGACCCAGTAGTTCACCTTGCGCACCGGGGTGAAGATCGCGTCGACCGAGATGACCCCGATCGGCAGCGACTCGGCCCGGTCGGCCGAGACGTACCCGATCCCGCGCTCGACGGTCAGGTCCATCTCGATCGTCACGTCGTCCGAATCGAGGGTCATCAGGAGCTGGTCGGGGTTGACGATCTCGACGTCGGCCGACTCGGTGATGTCGGCGGCGGTCACCGGACCTGCCCCGCTCTTGATCAGCTTGAGCTGGACCGGATGGGAGGCGAAGCTCTTGAGGCGGAGCTTCTTCACGTTGAGGACGATCTGGGTGACGTCCTCCTTGACGCCCGGGATCGTGGAGAACTCCTGGTACACGTCCCGGATCTGGATGGCAGTGACGGCCGCGCCCTCGAGCGAGGAGAGGAGCACGCGGCGGAGAGCGTTGCCCAGCGTGACGCCATAGCCGGCCTGGAGTGGCCCGGCCTCGTACTTGGCGTACGTGCCGCGGTCCTCGACCGGCTCGATCTGCGGGCTCTCGAGTTCGATCATGGTCTGGGGGTTACCTCGAGTAGTACTCGACCACGAGCTGCTCGTTGAGGTCGAGCGGCATCTGGTCGCGGCGCGGCAGGTCGACGACGGTGCCGGCCAGCCTGGCGGGCTCCACGCTCAGCCACTCCGGCGCCTGGTGGGAGCGGAGCGTCTCCTTGGCCGTCTTGAACGGTTCGCGACTGGCCCGTGACTCACGGACCGCGACCCGGTCACCCGGTTTGAGCTGGAAGGACGGGATGCTCGTCGGGCGACCGTTGACCGCGAAGTGGCCATGGCCCACGAGCTGGCGGGCCTGGGCGCGCGAGCTCGCGAACCCGAGCCGGTAGACGACGTTGTCGAGGCGGAGCTCGAGCATCCGGAGCAGGTTCTCACCGGTCACGCCGGGGCGCGCCTCGGCGAGGTCGAAGTAGTTCCGGAACTGGCGCTCGAGGACCGCATACACGCGGCGGACCTTCTGCTTCTCGCGCAGCTGAACCCCGTAGTCGCCGACCTTGCGCCGGCGGACGC
The DNA here is from genome assembly GCA_964388515.1 of uncultured Anaerolineaceae bacterium. Lineage (GTDB taxonomy): Bacteria > Chloroflexota > Limnocylindria > Limnocylindrales > CSP1-4 > JAKAHU01. Next base: position 13,801 of record CAYMBB010000018.1, on the reverse strand, counting down.
CATGCTGGCCGGGGGGGCTCGGACGCCGCTCGAAGGCGCACTTCTTGGTATAGCAGCGCGAGCCCTTCAGGAAGAGCTTGGCGCCCTCGCGGCGGCACAGCCGACAGACGGATTCGGTGTAGCGGGCCATCGGATCCCCTCCTCGCTCAGACCCGGCGCCGCTTGGGCGGGCGGCAGCCGTTGTGCGGGATGGGCGTAACGTCGGTGATCGCGGTGACCTCGAGGCCGGCGGCCTGGAGCGAGCGGATCGCCTGCTCGCGGCCGGCGCCCGGGCCCTTGACGTACACCTCCACCTGGCGCATGCCGTGCTCCATGGCACGACGGGCTGCGCCCTCGGCGCTGAGCGCGGCCGCGTACGGCGTGCTCTTGCGGGAGCCCTTGAACCCGGCCACCCCGGCCGAACCCCAGCTGATGACGGCACCCGCCGGGTCCGTGATCGTGATGATCGTGTTGTTGAACGTCGCCTGGATGTGGGCGTGCCCCTGGGGCACGTTCTTCCGTTCCCGGCGTCGCTGCTTGGTCGCCCGCTTGCGCTCGGCCATGCCTCTGTCAGACCCCTTACTTCTTTCGCCGGACGCCGACCGTCTTCTTCGGTCCGCGCCGCTGGCGTGCGTTCGTCTTCGTTCGCTGACCGCGCACCGGCAGGTTGCGCCGGTGGCGCAGACCGCGGTACGAGCCGATCTCGATCAGTCGCTTGATGTTCAGCGCGACCTCGCGGCGCAGGTCTCCCTCGACCTTGTAGCGCCGGTCGATGAGCTCGCGCAACCGGTTCACCTGCTCCTCGGTCAGATCGCGGACCCGGGTGTCCGGGTTGATGTTCGTCTGGGTGAGGATCTTCTGGCTGGTCGGCAGGCCGATCCCGTAGATGTACGTGAGGGCGACCTCGACGCGCTTCTCGCGCGGGATGTCGACGCCGGCGATGCGTGCCATCGGTTACCCCTGCCGCTGCTTGTGCTTCGGATTGGTGCAGATGACCATCACCGTGCCATGGCGACGGATGACCTTGCAGTTGTCGCAGCGCGCCTTGACGGAGGCTCTGACTTTCAACGGACCCTCGATCTGTGTGACAGGTGATGCGTTACTTCAGCCGGTACGTGATCCGGCCTCGGGAGAGGTCGTATGGAGAGAGCTCGACGCGGACCCGGTCACCGGGCAGGATCCTGATGAAGTTCATCCGGAGCTTGCCGCTGATGTGGGCCAGGACGCGGTGGCCGTTCTCGAGCTCGACGGCGAACATGGTGTTCGGGAGCGGTTCGATGACCGTTCCTTCGACTTCGATCGCGTCCTTCTTGGCCACAGGCTCTTCGTCTTCCCTTTCTCGTGCTGAGTGCCGGCCTCAGGGCCGACACACGAACGTAGAGGGTACCAAAATCGCCGCGCGCCGGCAACTCGTCCCCATCATGCGACCGTCAGGATCTCGGGGCCGTTGTCGGTCACCGCGATCGTGTGCTCGAAGTGCGCCGCCAGCGAGCCGTCGCGGGTCGCGACCGTCCAGCCGTCGGGCTTGATGTACACCTCTTCCCGGCCCAGGGTGAGCATCGGCTCGATCGCCAGGCAGATCCCCGGCGCGAGCTGGAGGCCCCTCGAGGCGGACCGGAAGTTCGGGACCTGGGGCTCCTCGTGCATCGAGGTACCGATCCCGTGGCCGACGAACTGGCGGACGATCCCGTAGCCGCCCGCCTGGGCGACCTCCTCGACCGCCGCCCCGATGTCGGCGATCCGGTGGCCCGGCACCGCCGCGGCGATCCCGGCCATCATCGCCAGGCGCGTCGTCTCGACCAGCCGGCGCGCCTCGGGCGCCGCGTCGCCGACGACGAAGGTGCGGGCCGCGTCGCCGTGCTAGCCCTCGACGATCGCACCGGCGTCGACCGACACGATCTGGCCCTCCCGGATCACCCGCTCGCCGGGGATGCCGTGGACGACCTCGTCGTCGATCGAGACGCAGATGCTGGCCGGGAAGGCACCCGGCCCGGTGCCGTATCTCCCGCCGCCGAGATAGCCCTTGAACGAGGGCACCGCGCCGGCGGCCCGGATGTGGCGCTCGGCGAGGGCATCGAGCTGGGCGGTCGTGATGCCCGGCCGGAGCGCCTCCTCGAGGAGCGCCAGGACCTCGGCCACGACCCGTCCCGCCCGGCGCATCTTCTCGATCTCTGCGCGCGACTTGCGGGTGACCACCCTCAGGCCCGCCAGTACGGCCTGGGCTCGATCGCGTCGAGCAGGTCGGCGGTGACGGCCGCGATCGGGCGCCGGCCGTCGACCGTGCGCAGGATGCCGAGCGGGCGGTAGTACTCGACGACCTCGCGCAGCCCCTCGAGCTGGTTCTCGAGGCGGGCCCTGACGACCTCGGGGCGGTCGTCCTCGCGCTGGACGAGCGGTGAGCCGTCGACGTCGCAGACGCCCGGCGTGCGCGGCGGATAGGCCACCTCGTGGTAGGTGTGGCCGTGCGCCTGGCACACCCAGCGGCCGGACAGACGCGCCAGCAGCTCGTCCTCGGGAACGGCGATGTAGAGGGCGAGCTCGACCCGGCTGCCGCGCCTGGCGAGCGCCTCGTCGAGCGCGACCGCCTGGGCCCGGTTGCGCGGGAAGCCGTCGAGGATCGCGCCGTGCGAGGCGTCCGGGGCGTCGAGCCGTTCGAGGAGCATCCGCACGGTCGTTTCGTCAGGCACGAACTCGCCGCGCTCCATGTACTCCTTGACCTCGAGACCGAGCGGGGTCGAGGCCCGGACCGCGGCCCGGAAGAGGTCACCGGTGGCGATCCGCGGCAGGCCGAGGTGGCGGGCCAGGATGTGGGCCTGGGTGCCCTTGCCTGCCCCCGGCGCCCCGAGCAGGACGAGGATCCTCATCGCACCGCCGGGGAGCTGGCCTCGCGCATGTCGTCCGGCCGGTGGCGAGACGCCAGGCCTCCACGACCACGGGCGGACCGGCTCACCTGATGAAGCCCTCGTAGTTGCGCATCATCAGCTGCGCTTCCACCTGCTTCATCGTCTCGACCACGACGCTGACCACGATCAGCAGGCTCGTGCCGCCGAGCGACAGCCCGCCCAGGCCAGGCAGGACCGCGCTGACCACAAACGGGGCGACGGCGACCGCACCGAGGAAGAACGCCCCCGCGATCGTGATCCGCTGCACGATCCGGGCGAGGTAGTCCTGGGTGGGACGCCCGGGACGGATGCCCGGGATGAACCCGCCGTTCTTGCGCAGTTGCTCGGCCGTCTCGTCGGGCTTGAACGTGAACGCGGTGTAGAAGTAGGTGAACCCGACGGTCAGCAGGAAGTAGAGCAACCCGTAGATGAACTGGTTCTGGAAGAAGGCGACGATCGCCTGGGCAGCGTCCCGCACGAAGCCCACCTGCGAGGTCGTGAAGTACTGGGCGATCTGGCTCGGGAAGAGCAGGATGCTGACCGCGAAGATGATCGGGATGACGCCCGCCTGGTTCACCCGCAGGGGCAGGAAGGTCGAGCCGCCCTGGTACATCCGCCGGCCACGGACCCGGCTGGCGTACTGGACCGGGATCCGCCGCTGGCCCTCCTGGATGTAGATGATCACCGCCACGGCGGCGAAGCCGAGGACGGCGAAGACGATCGCCGAGGCCCAGTCCGGGCTCTCGAGGAAGCGCTGGATGGCGACCGGTACCCGGCTGACGATGCCCGCGAAGATGATGAAGCTGATCCCGTTACCGATCCCCTTCTCGGTGATCAGCTCGCCCAGCCACATCAGCAGGATCGACCCGGCGGTCAGGGTCAGGATCTGGGTGATCGTCTCGAAGCTCGCCAGGTCGAACCGTCCGGTGAGGATGCGCTGCGAGTTCAGGAGGGCGAGGAAGCCGTACGCCTGGAGCATCGCCAGCGGGACGGTCAGGTAGCGGGTGTACTGGTTGATCTTGTTGCGCCCGTACTCGCCCTCGCGGCTGAGCGCGGTCAGGGCCGGGATGACGCCGGTCATGAGCTGGATGATGATCGAGGCGTTGATGTACGGGTTCACCCCGAGCCCGACGACCGAGAAGTTCGACAGGCCGCCACCCGAGAAGAGGTCGAGCAGCCCGAACAGCTGGTTACCCGCGAAGAAGTCGGCGAGGGCGGTCCGGTCGACGCCCGGCACCGGCACCTGGGCCAGGAGCCTGAACGCGACAAGGATCCCCAGGACGAACAGGACCCGGCGCCGGATGTCCGGCGCCCGGAACGCGTTGATCAGGGATTCGAACACGGGTCAGGCGTCCCCGCCCGGTGCGCCAGCGGTCTCAGTGGTCTCGGTGACGTCGGCAGGCTTGGCCGTCTCGGCAGGCCCGGTAGTGTCGGCAGGCTCAGCCGCCTCGGCAGGCCCGGCCGCCTCGGCAGACTCGGGCGGGAGGCGCAGCGCGGCCAGCGGTCCGCTCGGCATCTCGAGGACCTGGACGTGGCCGCCGGCCGCCTCGATCTTCGCCACCGCGCTCTTGCTGAAGGCGTCGGCGACGACGAACAGCGGCACGCTCACCTCGCCCTGGCCGAGCACCTTGAGCGGCTTGTCGAGCGTGCTCACGAGGCCGACCGCGCGCAGGATCTCCTGGTTGATCGTGATCGGAGCGGCCTTGCTCGCCGGCCCGGCCTTCGGGCCGCCGGCTGGCAGATCGACCGGGGCGAGCGCCCCGAGCTCGACCAGAGTCGCGATCCGGCCGACGTTCACGACCTCGTAGTCGATCTTGAACCGGTTCCTGAAGCCGCGCAGCTTCGGGATCCGGACGTGGATCGGCGTCTGGCCGCCCTCGAACCAGGGCGGGATCGAGCCGCCGGCGCGCGCCTTCTGGCCCTTCGTGCCGCGCCCGGCGGTCTTGCCCTTGCCCGCCGCGATGCCCCGGCCGACGCGGGTCCGGGGCGTCCGGGAACCGGGGGCCGGATGCAGATCGTTTAGCTTCATGACTTCTCCTCGGCGCCGGCCTCCGGAACCTCCTCGACCTCGACGAGAAACCGGACCTGGCGGACCATGCCGCGGGTTGCCGCGTTGTCGGGGATCTCCACGGTGTCGCCGATCCGATGAAGGCCCAGGGCCCGGATCGTGGCGCGGTTGCGGGCGACGTGGCTGATCGTGCTCTTGACCTGGGTGACGCGCAGCCTAGCGGCCATCGCTCACCTCCGACACCGCCTGGCCGGGGATGAAGCTGCGCAGCGTCACGCCCCGCCGGGCACTGAGCTCCTCGGCCGAATGAAGGCTGCGCAGGGCCTCGATCGTGGCCCGGGTGACGTTGACCGGGTTCGTCGAGCCGTGCGTCTTGGCCAGGATGTCGCGAATCCCGGCCGCCTCGACGACGGCCCGGACCGAGCCCCCGGCGACGACGCCGGTACCCCGTGAGGCCGGCTTGAGGAGCACGCGCGAGGCCGAGAACTCCTGGCGCACCTCGTGGGGGATCGTGGTCCCGACGAGCGGGACCCGGATCAGGTTCTTCTTCGCGTCCTCGACGCCCTTGCGGATCGCCTCGGGGACCTCGCCGGCCTTGCCCAGCCCGGCCCCGACGTGGCCCGCGCCGTCTCCGACGACGACGATCGCGCTGAACGAGAACCGGCGGCCGCCCTTGACGACCTTGGCGACGCGATTGATCTGCACGACGCGCTCTTCGAGCGCGAGCTTGCTGGGGTCGATCCTGGCCACGTGGTCAGCTCCTTCCGATCAGAACTCGAGGCCGGCTTCGCGGGCGGCATCGGCGAGCGACTTGATCCGCCCGTGGTACCGGAACCCGGCTCGATCGAAGACGACACGCTCGATGCCAGCGGACCGTGCCCGCTCGGCGACGAGACGACCGACGATCTTCGCCTCCTCGGTCTTCGTCTGCCTGGACCCGCGGAGCTCCCGCTCGACGGTCGACGCCGCGGCCAGCGTCCGGCCGGTCGAGTCGTCGATCACCTGGGCGTAGATGTGGTTGAGGCTGCGGAACACCGCGAGACGCGGGCGCGACGGCGTGCCGACCGTGTGAAGGCGGATCCGCTCGTGGCGCTTCTGTCGCGCGACGCCCCGACTGGCTGCCTGGGTCATCGGGTGCGTTCCTTCGTGCTCGGGGTCATCGTCACTTCTTGCCGCCGATCTTGCCGGCCTTGCCGGCCTTGCGGCGGATCCGCTCGCCGGCGTACTTGACGCCCTTGCCCTTGTACGGCTCGGGCTTGCGGGTGGCGCGGACACGGGCGGCCACCTGGCCGACGAGCTCCTTGTCGATGCCGACGACCGCCAGCCGGGTCGGGTTCTCGAGCTCGAAGCCGATCCCCGCCGGCGGCTCGATCTCGATCGGATGGCTGTAGCCAAGGCTCAGCTGGAGCTTCTCGCCCACCTTCTGGGCGCGGTAGCCGACGCCGGTGATCTCGAGCCCCTTGCGGTAGCCGTTCGTCACACCCTCGACCATGTTGGCCACCAGGGTGCGGGTGAGACCGTGGAGCTGGCGGTGGACCTTCGCCTCGCTCGGGCGCTCGACGAAAAGGGTGCCCTCCTCCTGGCGAACGATCATGTCCGGATGGAGGTCACGCCGGAGCGTACCCTTCGGGCCGGTGACGGTGATCGAGCGCCCGTCGAGGGTGACGGTGACGCCGCTCGGGACGGCGATCGGTGCGCGACCGATTCGTGACATGCGTCCCCCTACCAGACGTAGGCGAGGACTTCGCCGCCGAGCTGGGCCTTGCGGGCCTGCGCGCCGGTCATGATCCCCTGGCTGGTGCTGACGATGACGATCCCGAGGCCGCCCAGGACGCGGGGGATCTCCGTCTTGCGGGCGTAGACGCGCAGCCCCGGCTTGCTGATCCGCTTCAGCCCCGAGACGACGGGCACCTTGCCGTCGACGTACTTCAGGGTCAGGCGCAGCACCTGGGTGGCGCCGTCCCGGTCCTCGCGCACGTCGGCGATGAAACCCTCGTCCTTGAGGATCCGGGCGATCTCACGCTTCGTGCGCGAGGCCGGCACGACCACCTCGGTGTGCCTCGCGCGCGACGCGTTGCGGATGCGCGTGAGCATGTCCGCGATCGGGTCGGAGATGTTCATCGGTTCCCTACCAGCTCGACTTCGTGACGCCCGGCAGCTCGCCCTGGAGCGCTCGCTCCCGGAAGCAGATGCGGCAGAGCGCGAATCGCCGGATGTAGGCGCGCGGTCGGCCGCACACGGTGCACCGGTGGTGGGCCTGCACCTTGTGCTTCGGGGGCCGCTTCGCCTTGGCGATCATCGATTTCTTGGCCATGGATCTCCCTCCCCGCGCCTAGCCGGCGAAGGGCATGCCGAGGAGCTCGAGCAAGCGCTTCGATTCCTCGTCGGTCTTCGCCGTCGTCACGATGCTGATCTCCAGCCCGCGGAGACGGTCCACCTTGTCGTAGTCGATCTCCGGGAAGGCGAGCTGCTCCCGGAGCCCGAGCGAGTAGTTGCCACGGCCGTCGAACGACTTGCCGGGCACGCCCCGGAAGTCGCGGATGCGGGGCAGGGCGAGCGTCGTCAGGCGCTCGAGGAAGTCCCACATCCGCTCGCCCCGCAGCGTCACCTTCACCCCGATCGGATTCCCGGTCCGGAGGCGGAACTGCGAGATCGAGCGCCGGGCGCGGGTGACGATCGGCTTCTGGCCGGTGATCATCGCAATGTCGCCCACCGCGGCGTCGATCGCCTTGGCGTTCTGGAGCGCCTCGCCCAGACCGACGTTGACGACGATCTTCGCCAGGCGCGGGACCTGCATCGGATTGTCGTAGCCGAACTGCCGGCGCAGGGCGGGCACGACCTCCTCGCGGTAGCGCTCGTGAAGGCGGTTCATCAGGCCTTCACCTCCAGCTGCTCACCGCAGTGGCGGCAGACGCGGACGCGCCGGCCGTTCTCGAGGGTGACGTGCGAGACGCGCGTCGGGTGGTCGCAGCGCGGGCAGACGAGCATCACCTTGCCGATCGCCAGCGGCTGGGGGATCTCGAGGATCCCGCCCTGCTGGACGGCCGGCACGCGGTCGGTCTGGCTCGCTTTCGGGCGCGGCTTCGTGTGGCGCTTGGCGATGTTCAGCCCGCCGACGACGACGTACGCGCCGCGGAGCGCCTTGACCGGCGCGGCGGCGACGCCATAGCCGCGCGACGACGAGCGGGGGCTGTGGTGGACGCGCTCGACGACGCCACGCTTGCCGGCGTCCTTGCCGCTGAGCACGACTACCGTGTCGCCCTTGCGGATCTCGGGGATCCGGGCCGGGCCGGCCGGGGTGCGCGTCATCTAGAGCACCTCCGGGGCGAGCGAGACGATCTTCATGTAGTTCCGGTCCCGCAGCTCGCGGGCAACCGGGCCGAAGATCCGGGTACCGCGCGGGTTGCCCTGGTTGTTGATCAGGACGGCGGCGTTCTCGTCGAAGCGGATGTAGCTCCCGTCGGGGCGCCCGTACTCCTTGGCCGTGCGCACGATCACCGCCCGGACGACGTCGCCCTTCTTGACCGCCGCGTTCGGGATCGCGCTCTTCACGCTGGCGATGATGACGTCGCCGACCCCGGCGGTCGTCTTCTGCGAGCGACCCATCACCCGGATCGCCTGGATCGTCCGGGCGCCGGTGTTGTCGGCGACCTTGAGGCGGGTCTGCATCTGGATCATGCCGACGCCTCCTCAGCCTCGCCCGGGCGCACCTTGCCGGGATGGGCGGCGGCGTGGATCGCCTCGGCCGTCTCGGCCTCCTCGGCCACGATCTCGCTCGGGCTGCCGTGCTCGCCGGCACGGGCCACGACCTCGACCAGGCGCCAGCGCTTCGTTGCCGAGAGCGGCCGCGATTCCTCGATCAGGACCGTGTCGCCGACGTGCGCCTCGTTCAGCTCGTCGTGCGCCTTGAACTTCGTCGTCAAGCGGATCACCCGCTTGTACAGGGGATGCCGCGCGAGACGGGCGACGGACACGACGATCGTCTTGTCCATCTTGTCGCTCACGACGCGGCCGACCTTCGTCTTCCGCTTGCCTGTGGTCACGGTGGTGCTGGCTCCTGTCATCGCGTGATCTCCCGTCACGCCGTCCGGCCGAGCTTGCGCTCGTGCTGGACGGTGAGGATCCGCGCGATCGTTCGACGGGTCTGGGGGATGGCGCTGTAGTCCTTGAGCTGGCGGGTCGAGAGCTGGAAGCGCGCCTGCCAGAGCTCCTGCTTGGCCTCGCGGAGCGCCTGCTCCAGCTCGGCATCGGAGAGCGCGCGGACCTTATCGATGTCCATCTGCCGCCTCCTGCACGCCCTCGCGCACGACGACCCGCGTCGCGACGGGGAGCTTGTGGCTGGCGAGGCGCATCGCCTCGACCGCCTCGTCGTGGCCGATGCCGGCCATCTCGAACAGGATCCGGCCCGGCTTGACGACCGCCACCCAGTGGTCGGGGGCGCCCTTGCCGGAACCCATCCGGGTCTCGGCCGGCTTCTTCGTCGCCGGCTTGTCGGGGAAGATCCGGATCCAGATCTTGCCGCCTCGCTTCACCGAGCGGGTCATCGCCCGCCGGGCGGCCTCGATCTGGCGGCTGGTGATCCAGGCCGGCTCGAGGGTGGCCAGCCCGTAGTCACCGAAGGCGACCGTGTGCCCGCCCTTGGCCAGGCCCGACATCCGGCCGCGCATCACCTTGCGGTGCTTGACGCGTCGTGGCATCAGCATCGCTACGCCCCTCCCGCCACGCCGGCCACGGCCGCCGGAGTCTCGCGGTGCGCCGTCCGCTCGGGGGCGATGTCGCCCCGATAGATCCACACCTTGACCCCGATCCGGCCATACGTCGTGTGGGCGTGGACCTGGCCGTAGCTGATGTCCGCACGGAGCGTGCCGAGCGGGATCCGCCCCTCGCGGTCCCACTCGCGCCGGGCCATCTCCGAGCCGCCCAGACGACCGGCGACGGCGATCTTCACGCCCTTCGCGCCGGCCTTCATCGTCCGCTGGATCGACTGCTTCATCGCCTTCTTGAACGCGATCCGCCGGCTCAGCTGCTGGGCGACGTTCATCGCCACCAGGTAGGCGTCGAGCTCGGGCTGGCGGATCTCCTTGATCTCCAGCTTCACCTTGCGCTTCGTCAGCGCGCCGATCTGCTGGCGCAGGATCTCCACGTTCGCGCCGCCCTTGCCGATGACGATCCCCGGCTTGGCCGTGTGGACGGTGACCGTCACGTGGTTGATGCCGCGCTCGATCTCGACCTGGCTGACGCTCGCGTTGGCCAGCCGCTGGGCGACGAGCTGGCGGATCGCGATGTCCTCCTGGAGGAGGCTCGTGTACTCCTTGTCCGCGTACCACTTCGCGGTCCAGGTGCGCGAGACACCGAGCCGGAAGCCGTACGGATGGACCTTGTGTCCCATGCTCAGGCCTCCCGGTCCGCGACGACGATCGTGATGTGGGTCATGGGCTTGTGGATCGGGAACGCCCGACCCTGAGCCCGGGGCCGCCAGCGCTTGATCGTCGGCCCCTCATCGGCGTGAGCCTCGACGACGACCAGGTCCTCGGCGGACAGGTTGTGGTTGTTCTCGGCATTGGCGGTCGCGCTCTTCAGCACGGCCGCCACGTCCCGGGCGGCCCGCTGGGGCATGAACCGCAGGAGCGCGGCGGCATCCTCGACCGGTCGGCCCTTGATCGCCTGGGTGACGAGGCGGACCTTGCGGGTCGAGCCGCGGAGGTACTTGGCGGTGGCAGAAACGCGCACGGTTCGGCCCCTACTTCAGCGACGTCGACCGCTCGGTGTGCTTGCCGTGCCCGCGGAAGGTGCGGGTGGGAGCGAACTCACCGAGCCGGTGGCCGACCATGTTCTCGGTCACGTAGACCGGGATGTGCTTCTTGCCGTTGTAGACGGCGATCGTGTGCCCGATGAAGTCGGGGAAGATCACCGACGCCCGGGACCAGGTCTTGACGACCCGCTTCTCGCTGCGCTTGTTCATTTCCTGGACGCGGCCGAGGAGCCGCGCCTCGACGAACGGTCCCTTCTTGACCGAACGCGACATGCTCTTGCCTCCTCCCCGCTACTTGCGGTGCCTGGACCGCACGATGAGGCGGCCGGTGGTCTTCGAACGACGGGTGCGGTAGCCCATGGCGGGCTTGCCCCACGGCGTCTTGGGCGGCATGCCGGTCGGCGACTTGCCCTCGCCGCCGCCGTGCGGATGGTCGCGCGGCGTCATCGCCACGCCCCGGACCTCCGGTCGTCGGCCGAGATGGCGGGCCCGACCGGCCTTGCCCAGGCTCTGGTTCTCGTGGTCCAGGTTCGAGACCTGCCCGATCGTGGCCATGCACCGGATGCTGACCCGGCGAACCTCGCCCGAGGGCAGGCGCACCTGGGCGTACTCGCCCTCCTTGGCCAGCAGCTGGGCCGAGGCACCGGCGGAGCGGACGATCTGGCCGCCGCGACCGGGCACGAGCTCGATGTTGTGGATCGTCGTACCGAGCGGGATGTTCGCGATCGGGAGGGCGTTGCCGACCCTGGCCTCGGCCTCGGGACCGGCCACCACGACGTCGCCGACCTTGAGCCCGTGGGGCAGGAGCAGGTAGCGCTTCTCGCCGTCGCGGTAGTGGAGCAGCCCGATCCGGGCGGAGCGGTTCGGGTCGTACTCGATCGTCGCCAGGCGGGCCGGGACGCCGATCTTGTCACGCTTGAAGTCGATCCGGCGATAGTGCTGCTTCTCGCCGCCGCCGCGGTGACGAACGGTCATCCGGCCGGCGTTGTTGCGACCCGAGGTCCGCTTCTGGGGCTCCAGGAGCGGCTTGTAGGGCTCGCGGGTGGTGACCTCCTCGAACGTCGAGCGAGTCATGAACCGGCGGCCCGGGGAGGTCGGCTTGTAGCTGCGGAGCGGCATCTCAGACCCCCTCGAAGAACTCGATCTTCTGACCGGCGGCCAGGGTCACGATCGCCTTGCGCCAGGGCGAGGTGTGACCGACGATCCGTCCGCGCCGTGTGCCGCGGCGCTTCTCCCTCGCCTTCGTGGTCAGGACGTTCACCCCGACCACGGTCACCTTCTCCTGCCGGTAGAGCTCCTCGATCGCGGCCTTGATCTGGATCTTGTTCGCCTCCGGGTGGACCTCGAAGGTGTACTTGCCGCGCTGGGACTCGTCCATCGACTTCTCGCTGATCACCGGACGGATGATCACCTCGTGAGCGGTGAGGCTCATGCGTACACCTCCTCCATCCGGGCGAGGGCCGACTGCTCGATCAGGACCACGTCCGCCTTGAGCAGGTCGACGACGTTCAGCGAGTCGGCCAGGATCACCTCGACCCTGGGCAGGTTGCGGGCCGACAGCTCGAGCTTCTCGTCGCGCGCCGGGGCCACCACGAGCACCCGCCCGGTCGCTGAGAGGGCATCGAGGACGCCGACGAAGTCCTTCGTCCGGATCGCCTCCAGACCGAACGTGTCGATCACCCGGATCGCGTCGTCGCCGAACTTCGAGGTGAGCGCGCCGCGGAGCGCGAGGCGCTTCATCCGGCGCGGCAGACGCTGCTCGTACGAGCGCGGATGCGGGCCGAAGACGACCCCGCCGCCGGCGAAGTGCGGCGCCCGGCGTGACCCCTGGCGGGCACGGCCGGTGCCCTTCTGGCGGTACGGCTTGCGACCGCCGCCGCGGACCTCGCCGCGGGTCTTCGTGTCGTGGGTGCCGAGATGTCGACCCGCCAGCTGGGCGGTCACGACCTGGTGAAGGACGGCGGCGTTGACCGGCGCCGCGAACAGCTCATCGGGCAGCTCGACGCTGCCGATCGAGGCCCCGGTCCGGTCGTAGAGGGTGGTCTGCGGCATCGCTAGGCCTTCTTCACGAGGATGAGCGCGTTGCGCGCGCCCGGCAGCGGCCCCTTGACGAGGATGAGGTTGCGCTCCGGGTCGGTGCGCACGACGCGCAGCTTCTTGGTCGTCGTCCGGGCATCGCCCATGTGGCCCGCCATCCGGAGCCCCCTGTAGACCCGGCCCGGCGTCGTGCCCGGCCCGATCGAGCCCGGCTCGCGGTGGTGGTCCGAGCCGTGGGTCTTCGGGCCACGCTTGAAGTGGTGGCGCTTGATGTGGCCGGCGAAGCCCTTGCCCTTCGAGACACCGGTGACGTCGACCAGATCGCCGGGGGCGAACAGGCTGACGTCGAGCTTCTGTCCGACCTCGAAGGCGTCGACGTCCTCGACCCGGAACTCTCGAATCGTGCTCAGGGGCGGCAGACCGCGCAGCTGACCGCGCTCGGGCCTGGTGATCTTCTTCGACTGCTCGATCCCGAGCTGGACGGCGCTGTAGCCGTCACGGGCCGGGGTCCGCAGCCGGGTGACCGTGTTCGGCTCGACGGCCACGACGCTCACCGCGACCATCGTCCCGTCGTCCTGAAAGACCTGGGTCATGCCGACCTTGCGGCCGATCAATCCGATGCTCATCGGCCTCGCTCCCTGATCCGGCTCATCCCTGCGTTGGCTCCTGCGCGCGCTCGCTCACGCACGCTTCGAGTGCGCTCGCTCGCGTGCTCGTCGCCGCCTGGGGCTGCGCTCGGCTCAGCGGCGAGGTCGAGCGACGGACCGGCAAACCAATGGGTAGCCATGTCACATCTTGATCTCGATGTCGACGCCCGCCGCGAGCGAGAGTCGCATCAGCGCATCGACCGTCTTGGACGACGGGTCGAGGATGTCGACCAGCCGCTTGTGAGTCCGGATCTCGAACTGCTCCCGGCTGTCCTTGTCGATGAAGGGCGAGCGGAGGACGGTGAACTTCTCGATCCGCGTCGGCAGCGGAACGGGGCCGACAACGTCTGCGCCGGTCCGTTGGGCGGTCTCCACGATCTGGGCCGCCGACTGGTCGAGCAGCCGGTGGTCGTACGCCTTGAGGCGGATCCTGATCCGCTGCTTGGCCATGGCGCGCCTACTCGACGATGCTCACGATCGCGCCGGCCCCGACGGT
>CAYMBB010000017.1:17185-18289 GCA_964388515.1 uncultured Anaerolineaceae bacterium | reverse complement strand
TCGAGGGTCTGCTGGTGTTCAGCGATCCGCCCAGGCCCGGGGTGGCGGAGGTCCTCGCCGAGCTGCGCTCGCGCGGGGTCGAGCTGAAGGTGATCACCGGCGACCACGAGCTCGTCGCCCGGGACGTCGCCCGCCAGGTTGGCCTGCCGGTCGTGGGCGTCCTGACCGGCGAGCAGATGCGAGGCCTGGCCCACGAGGCGTTCGTCGCCCGGGCGGAGCGCACGACGATCTTCGCCCGGGTCGATCCGGACCAGAAGCTGCGGGTGGTCCGCGCCCTGCGCGAGCGGGGCGCGATCGTGGGCTACCTCGGCGACGGGATCAACGACGCCCCGCCGCTCCACGTCGCCGACGTCGGGATCAGCGTCGACAACGCGACCGACGTCGCCCGGGCGGCCGCCGACGTCATCCTCCTCGAGCCCGACCTCGAGGACGTCAACCGCGGCGTGATCGAGGGCCGTCGGACGTTCGCCAACACCCTGAAGTACATCCGGATGGGCACCAGCTCGAACTTCGGGAACATGCTGAGCATGGCCGCGGCGAGCCTCTTCCTGCCCTTTCTGCCGATGCTGCCCGGCCAGATCCTGCTCAACAACCTGGTCTACGACGCATCGCAGACGGCGATCCCGTCGGATGATATCGACCCCGAGGCCGCGGACGAGCCGGTCCACTGGAACCTGCCCACGATCGAGCGGTTCATGATCACGTTCGGGCCGATCTCGTCGATCTTCGACTTCCTGACCTTCGGATTGCTCCTCGTCGTGCTGCGGGCGGACGAGGCAGCCTTCCACACCGGCTGGTTCACCGAGTCGCTGGCGACCCAGGTCCTCGTCGTACTCGCCATTCGCACGAGCCGGGTCCCCTTCTGGCGGAGCCGGCCGAGCCCCCTGCTTCTGGGGGCGGTGATCGTGGCCGTCGCGGCGGCCGTCCTGATCCCCCTCACTCCCGCCGGGCCCGTCCTGGGCTTCGTCGTCCTGCCGCCGCTCTACTGGCTGCTCCTGGCGGCGACGGTGGCGACGTATCTCGTCCTCGTCGAGATCGTCAAGTCGCGCCTCCTCGGCCGGGCGGGGCGGCCGTGATGGCGGTGGTGGGGCGGCCGTGATGGCG
>CAYMBB010000017.1:0-17085 GCA_964388515.1 uncultured Anaerolineaceae bacterium | reverse complement strand
CTCCTCGGCCGGGCGGGGCGGCCGTGATGGCGGTGGTGGGGCGGCCGTGATGGCGCCCCGGTCGTGATGGCGCCCCGGTCGTGATGGCGAGGCGGTCGTGATGGCGGTGGTGGGGCGGCCGTGATGGCGGTCTCCTTCGTCAATGCGCCACTGGCCAGCACTACGCGGAAGCCCCTCCCTACGGATCTGCCCCCGACCGGTCCACGAGGCTGGATCCGGGCCCATCGTCTCCGCAATGCGCGCCTGGCGTAGCATTGACGAGGATTGGACGGTTGCTCGGAGCCGGATCCGGCCCCAACCCGGCCCGCCCGGCCAGCCTGGACGGATCGCGAGCCACGTAGTGCACCGGGGACGCGCAATAGCGAGGATTGTCGGCCCGGAGCCCGCCGATCCGCCCGCGGAGCCGAGCCCGCGGAGCCGGGCCCGCCGATCCGCCCGCCGGGCCGCCCGCGACGCGACCCGCCCGCGACGCGACCCGCCCGCGACGCGACCCGCCCGCGACGCGACCCGCCCGCGACCCGAGCACTTGCCCGGGGCACGCGGACGGCGCAGAGTGGACTGGCGTCGCCGATCGTGTCATGACGCCACATTCAGGAGCACGCCCGATGCTGGTTCGCAACCCGTGACAAACCAGCGGATCCTGCGCTGGCTGCCGTGGCTCGTAGCGGCGGGTCTGCTGGCCACGTTCCCGGTCGTCGTGGGGTGGTTCGGCGTCGTGCTCCTGACCGGCTGGGCCTTCGTCCTCCTCGGCTACCGCGCCGCCGTCTCCCGGGCGACGACTCGAGCGGGCCGCCTGCTCATCGACGGCCTGTTCGCCGCCCTGTGCCTGGTCACGGCCTTCGAGGGCGGCTGGTACCTGCTCCCGGCGGTCGGGCTGTTCGCCCTGGGCGACGCGCTCCGGGTCCCGGCAGCGAGCCCGATCCGCTGGCACGGCCCGGCCGCCGAGTCGGTCGCGGGCATCGCCGCCGCCGTGCTCGGCTGGGCGATGCTCCTCGTCTTCCTCACGGGCCCGCTGTACACGACACAGACAGCGACGATCGGACCGGGAGGAGCGAGCGCCAGTCCGCCAAGCACGGTCAGCCTGGTCGAGGTCGGGCTCGAACCACGGGCGGGCCTCGTGCTCGTCCTGGCGGCGGTCCTGTTCGGGTTCGTCCTCGGCGGGGCAGTCGTCCACGCTCGGACCGGACGGCGCGAAGCCCGGGCGGCGGTCGGGCTGGCAACGATCGCCCTCGCCGTGCTGACGCTCCTCGGCGCGTTCACGGTCGGCCCGTGGCTCCTGCCCGGGATCGTCCTCGCGGTCCTGGCCTGGAGCCTTGGAGGACGTCCCGGATCGCCGGCCGGCACCGGCTGACGATGAGCACCGGCGCACCAGCTGGTCGCTCCGATTCCGGGCGAGCTGTTCCGCATTCGGTGCACCTGCCCCTGTTGCGGAACACGAGCACGACCAGCCTGTGTCAACCCCCGAGCGCAAGCACGTTGGCGTCGCGGCCAACACGCCGGGAGCTCTCCGAGGCCGTCGCCTCAG
This sequence comes from uncultured Anaerolineaceae bacterium, assembly GCA_964388515.1. Classification (GTDB taxonomy): domain Bacteria; phylum Chloroflexota; class Limnocylindria; order Limnocylindrales; family CSP1-4; genus JAKAHU01. The sequence goes on along the minus strand of CAYMBB010000017.1, from coordinate 15,560 downwards.
GCCGGCCCGTCGACGAGCTCCAGGTCGACCTCGAACACCTGCCCGTCGACGATCCGCCAGGCCCGGACGCTCGGGCGGCCGGTCAGCGGGTCGGCCTCCTCCTCGGCCAGGGAGACGAGGAGGTAGAGCGCGTCCGGGTAGAAGGCGAGGCCGATGTCGGTCGGGGATGGGCGGGCGGGGCTCCGGACGTGCGAGTGGACGATCGCCCAGAAGGCCTCGTCGCGCTCGTCGGCCTCGAGGGTCAGGCGCAGCAGGTCGGCCGAATCGATCTCGTAGCGATGGGGCGAGACGGCCGCGTTCCGGGTCGGCGCGAAGCGGAGCGGCCGCCCGCCCTGGGCGGCCGGCGCGCTGCCCAGGATCAGGCCGCAGGCCTCGTTCGGATACCCGGCCCGAGCATGGGCGATCAGCTCGTCGACGATCGCGACCGGCAGCCGCACCGAGCTCGGCCCGGGATGCGCCGCCGGCGTCACCACCAGCTGACCCCGCCCTCGAGGTCCTCCTCCATCTCGTCGAGATCGCGGGTGAACGTGCCCGCCGAGAGGTACTTCCAGCCGCCGTCGGGCAGGAGGGCGACGATCGTGCCGGATTCCATCTGGCGGGCAACCCGGGCGGCCGCGACGAGGATCGCGCCGCACGACGGGCCGGCGAAGATCCCCTCGCGGAAGACCAGGTCGCGGAGAGCCGCGATCGCGTCGCGGTTCGAGACGAGGAACTTCCCGTCGAGGAGCGAGGGGTCGAAGATCTCGGGCACGAACCCCTCGTCGAGCGAGCGCAACCCCTGGACGTTCTCGCCCGGCAACGGCTCGGCGGCGTAGACCTTGACCCCCGGCTTGTGCTCGCGCAGGTAGCGCGAGACACCCATCAGCGTCCCGCCCGTCCCGAGCCCGGCGATGAAGACGTCGATCTCGGGGCAGTCGGCGAGGATCTCCGGGCCGGTCGTCTCGTAGTGCGCGAGCGGGTTGGCCGGGTTGCCGTACTGGTAGGGCATGACGAAGCGGGAGTCCTTCGAGACGAGGTGCTTGGCCAGCGCGATCGCCCCGTTGCTGCCCAGCCGGCCGGGCGAGTCGATGATCTCCGCGCCGTACAGCGCTGCCATCTGGCGCCGCTCCTGGGTCACGTTGTCGGGCATGACCAGGGCGACCCGGTAGCCCTTGCGCCGCCCGATCATCGCCAGCGCGATCCCGGTGTTGCCCGAGGTGGGCTCGAGGATGATCGAATCGGGGCCGAGCAGGCCGCGCCGCTCGAGATCCTCGACCAGGTACTTCGCCGCCCGGTCCTTGACCGAGCCGGTCGGGTTGTACATCTCGAGCTTGGCGTAGATCCGCACCGCCGGGTTCGGGCTCATCCGGGGGACACCGACGAGCGGCGTATGCCCGACGGCGTCGAGGATGCTCTCGTACCGGCCGCCGTGGCGCGGCAGCTCGCCGTGGTCGTGGACGGCGCCGCCACCCGCCCCTCCGACCGTCGGCTTCGCGGTCATCACCATCGGTCCGCTCAGCCGCCCGCCATCGCCGGCAGGATGATCAGCGTGTCGCGCTCGTCGACCGGAGTCGCCCGCTCCTGGAGATAGCGGACGTCCTGGTCGTTCAGGTAGACGTTGACGAACCGGTTCAGCTCGCCCTCGTCGGTGAAGAGCTGCTGGCGCAGGCCCGGGAAGCGTTCGACGAGGGCGGCGAGCACCTCCCCGACGGTCGCGCCCGGGACCTCGACCTGCTTGTTGCCGCCCGCCGAGGCGCGCAGGACGGGCGGGATCCGGACCACGCTCACGCCTGCCCTCCGAACGTGCCGCCGAGCAGGAACGGAGCATCCTCGCCGACCGCGGCGGCAGGGAGCGGTCGGCCCGCGGCGCGCGCCTCGACCGCGGCGTCCGAGCAGACCGGGCAGTTCGGGTCGCGGCGCAGGCGCAGCTCGGTGAAGCTGCCATCGAGGGCATCGAACAGGAGGAGCCGGCCGGCGAGCGTGTCCCCAATCCCGAGCAGGATCTTCAGCGTCTCGTTCGCCTGGAGCATCCCCATGATCCCGGGCACGACGCCCAGGACACCGGCGACCGAGCAGCCCGGGGCGAGCTCGGGCGGCGGCGGGGTCGGGTAGAGGCAGCGATAGCACGGGCCCTGGTAGGGCTGGAAGACGGTCAGCTGGCCCTCGAAGCGGAAGACGCTGGCGTGGACGACGGGGATGTTCGCCGCGACCGCGGCGTCGTTGAGGATGTAGCGGGTCTCGAACGTGTCGGTCCCGTCGACGACGACGTCGTAGCCGGCGATGATCCGCTCGACGTTGGCCGCGGTCAGCATCTCCTCGTGGCCGATGACGGTGACATCCGGGTTGAGGGCGTTGATCGTCAGGCGCGCCGACTCGACCTTCTTCTCGCCCACCCGGTCGGTCGTGTGGATCACCTGGCGCTGGAGGTTCGAGAGGTCGACGACGTCGAAGTCGACGATCCCGATCGTCCCGACCCCCGCCGCGGCGAGATAGAGCATCCCCGGCGAGCCGAGGCCACCGGCGCCGATGAACAGGACCTTGGAGGCGAGGAGCTTGGCCTGCCCCTCGGCCCCGACCTCGGGGACGAGCAGATGGCGCGAGTAGCGCAGCTTCTGCTCGTGCGACAGGTAGGCCGGCATCAGCCAGGGGAGGCCCATCGACTTCCACTGCTGGAAGCCGCCCGACATCGAGGCGACGTCGGCGTAGCCCATCTCCTGGAGGGTCTTCGCGGCGAAGGCGGAGCGGATCCCCTGGGCGCAGTAGACGACGACCGGCTGGCTGCGGTCGGGGACCATGGCCTCGACGTTCAGCTCGATGTAGCCGCGCGGCAGGTGGATGGCGCCGGGAATGAACCCCTGCTCCCACTCGTCGGTTTCGCGGCAGTCGATGAGCACGATGCCCGGCGACGCCTCGCGCAGGCGCTCCACCTCGCCGGGCGAGAGCTCCCTGATCTGGGCTCGGACCTCGCGCATGAGGTCCGCGTACGACTTCGTCATGTGCTGTGCTGGACTCCGATGATCGACGGGCTGCCGCAGGTGCGGCAGGGCGGGAAGGGCAGGTCGGCCGGCAGCGCCGGCTAGCGACACCTGCAGCGGCCCGGGGCCGGGACGACGAGACCGGCGCGGATCATCGGGCGGCCTCCCGGCGGGCAGGCTCCGCCGCGCGGGCAGGCTCCGCCGCAGTGGCAGGCTCCGCCGCGGTGGCAGGCTCCGCCGCAGTGGCAGGCTCCGCGGCCGGGGCGGCCTCCGGGCGGGCGGCGTCCGCGCCGGCCGAGGCAGCGCCGGACTCGGTGAGCGCGTGCTGGAGCGTGTCCAGCGACAGGAGGGCGCACTTCAGGCGGGCCGGGCTGATCTCGATCCCGAGCAGGTCGAGCACGTCGTCCGGTGTCAGCCGGGCGACCTCCTCGACCGGCTTGCCGCGCACCTCGTCGGTCAGGAGCGACGCGCTCGCCTGGCTGATCGCGCAGCCGCGACCGGTGAAGGCGACCTCGGCCACGTGCCCGTCGCGGATGCCGAGCATGATCGTGATCCGGTCGCCGCAGAGCGGGTTCGCGCCCTCGTACGACGCCGTCGGATCGTCGAGGATCCCGAAGTTGTGGGGTCGCCGGTAGTGCTCGAGGATGTAGTCGCGGTAGAGATCGTCCATCGTGGTTTCGTAGGATACGCGGTCCGGCCGGGACGGCCCGATTTCAGCCGGCGAAGATCCGCTGCGCCTCGCGCAGGCCGGCGACGAGCGCGTCGACGTCCTCGCGGGTGCTGTAGACGCTGAAGCTCGCCCGACCGGTGGCGACGAGGTCGAGCCGCTCGTGGAGCGGCATCGTGCAGTGGTGGCCGGCCCGGATCGCGACCCCGAACCGGTCGAGCACCTGGGCGATGTCGTGGGGATGGACGTCGGGCAGGTTGAACGGGATGACGCCGCCGCGCTGCCCCGCCGGCGGCCCGTAGAGGATGATCCCGGGCACCTCACGGCGGAGCGTCTCGAGGGCGTAGACGACGAGCTCTCGCTCGTGGGCCGCGACGCGGTCCATGCCCAGCGCCATCAGGTACTCGGCCGCGACCCCGAGCCCGACCGCGGCGGCAATGTCCGGCGTGCCGGCCTCGAACTTCCAGGGCACCTCGTTCCACTCGCTCCGGCGCAGGTGGACCTCGCGGATCATCTCGCCGCCGGCCATGTACGGCGGCATCGCCTCGAGCAGCTCGCGCCGGGCCCACAGGGCACCCGAACCGGTCGGCCCGAGCATCTTGTGACCGGAGAAGGCGTAGAAGTCGGCGCCCAGCGCCTGGACGTCGACCGGCAGGTGGGGCACGGCCTGGGCGCCATCGACGAGGACGAGCGCGCCGGCGGCATGGGCCAGAGCCACGATGTCGGCGACCGGGGTGATCGTGCCCAGCGTGTTCGAGACGTGGGTGAAGGCGACGAGCTTCGGCTTCAGCCGGAGGAGGACCTCGAAGACGTCGAGGCGGAGGAGCCCGTCGTCGGTGATCGGGATGAACTCGAGGTCGCCGTCCTTCTCCTGGACGAGGAGCTGCCAGGGGACGAGGTTGGCGTGGTGCTCCAGCTCGGTCAGGACGATCACGTCGCCCCGGCCAATCGTGGTCCGGCCCCAGGTGGCCGCGACCAGGTTGATCGCCTCGGTCGCGTTGCGCACGAAGACGATCTCCCGGGCGCTCGGGGCGTTGATGAACCGGGCGACCGAGGCCCGCGCCTTCTCGTAGGCCGCCGTCGCCCGCTCCCCGATCTCGTAGATGCCACGGTGGACGTTCGCGTTGTACTCGCGGTAGAACGTGTCGACGGCCTCGATCACCGCCCGTGGCTTCTGGCTCGTGGCCGCCGAGTCGAGGTAGACGAGCGGCCGGCCGTGGGCCTGGGTGGCGAGGATCGGGAAGTCCGCCCGGAGCGTGTACGGGTCGAGCGGGGCGCGGCTGGCGACCCCGGCGATCCGCCCGGGGCTCGTCGTCGGAGTCAGGCCGGCCGCCTCGGGGGCGGTCGCACCGACGGTCGTCTGGGCCAGCGTGTCAGTCATCAGTCTGCGCCTTCCTCGTCTCCGGGCCCGCCCTTCAGCGGGCCGCCTCCAGCGCCTCGGGGACTCGGGCCGAGTCGGCCGCGTCGGTCTCGTCGACGTCATATCCGGCCTCGGCCAGGACCGGGGCGTAGCCCTCCTCCTCGAGGCGCAGGGCGAGGTCCTTGCCGCCGCTCTTGATGATCCGGCCGCGGGCAAGGACGTGGACGTAGTCCGGGGTGATGTAGTTGAGCAGGCGCTGGTAGTGGGTGATCAGCAGGACGCCCATGTTCGGGTTGAGCATCGCGTTCACGCCCTCGGCCACGATCCGCAGGGCGTCGATGTCGAGGCCAGAATCGGTCTCGTCGAGGATCGCCATCTCCGGCTCGAGGACCGCCATCTGGAGCATCTCGAGGCGCTTCTTCTCGCCGCCCGAGAAGCCCTCGTTCACGTAGCGACTGGCGAACGACTCGTCCATCTTGAGGAGGGCGAACTTCTCGCGCATCTTCTGGCGGAACTCGCGCATGCTGATCCCGCCCCGGAGCGAATCGGTCGGGTCGACATCGGGGTTCTTGTCGATCCCCTGGAGCTTCGCGTTCAGGGCGCTCCGGATGAAGCTCGCCACCGACAGGCCGGGGATCGCGGTCGGGTACTGGAAGGCGAGAAACAGCCCGAGCCGGGCGCGCTTGTCAGGCGAGAGCCTGAGCAGGTCGCGGTCCTTCCAGCGCACCTCGCCCCGGGTGACGACGTATGCGGGGTGGCCCATGAGGGCATAGGCGAGCGTCGTCTTGCCCGAGCCGTTCGGGCCCATGATCGCGTGGACCTCGCCCTTGCCGATCGTCAGGTCGATCCCCTGCAGGATCTCCTTGTCAGGGGCGGCGGCCGGAGCGACGTGGAGGTCGCGGATGACGAGGTGCTGATCGCTGGTCACGGTGTCGTTCATGCTCCCTGGTGTCGGCTGGGATTTCGGGCTGGCTGAGGTGGCTGGAGTGGCTCGTCCGGACCGGTCAGACGGTGACCGGCTCGGGCTGGATGGCTGTGGGTCGGTTCGGGGCGGGCTCGAGCAGGCCGGCCTCGATCGGGGCGCCGGCAAGCCTGGCGGCATCGAGCCCGGTCGCGTCGAGGGCGAGGTGGCCGGGCGGCACGAGGTCGGCCAGGGTCATCGACTCGAGCGTGCCGGCGATTGCGTCGCGGATGCGGACCCACAGGACGTTGACCGTGCAGCGGGTCGTGCGGTCGCAGGTCGTGGCGTGCTCGGGGTCCTCGCTGGCGCAGATCATCGGCGCGATCGGCCCCTCGAGAGCGCGGAGGACCTCGCTCATCCGGATCTCGTCCGGCGGGCGGACGAGCTCGTAGCCGCCGCGCGCGCCGCGGGTGCTGATGACCAGGCCGGCGTCGCGGAGGCTCATGACGAGCTGCTCGAGGTAGGCGCGCGGCAGGTCCTCGGCCTGGGCGATCTCGCTCAGCGAGGCCGGCCCGGCGCCGTAGTGGCGGCCGAGCTGGACCATCAGCCGGACGCCGTACTCGCCCTTCGTGGAGAAGGCGACGACGCCGCTGCCGTGAAAGGTCGTGCGCTGGTTCAGGGTGTGCTCCTGGAGGTGGTGAGCGGCGGGGACGCCGACGCCGCTCACCGCGACAAGTTCTGCTGGGGACGAATTCCGAGTGTTTCCGTCGGAAATCAGTATAGGAGCCGGCGCACGGGGCCGTCAACGACGAGTCGCGGTACGTCGAAGCCTCGGCCGACACGGCCCTGCTCCGATTGACTCATGGACATGAGTCAGATAGCCTCAACGACATGACCAAGCGACTTCAGGTCCTCCTCGACGACGATGAACTGGCCGAGATCCGAGAACTGGCCCGCCGGCGCCACCAGACGACCGCGGCCTGGGTGCGGGAAGCGCTGCGCCGCGCGCGCGACACCGCAACCTACCCGGAGACCGGGCGTAAGCTGCGTGCCATCCGCGAGGCGGCCGCGCATGCCTACCCCGCCGGCGAGATCGAGGAGATGCTCGGGCAGATCGAACGCGGCTACGGTGACGGCGGCCGACCGTGATCTTCGTCGACTCCAACATCCCGATGTACCTCGTCGGCGCCGAGCACCCGAACAAGGCGACCGCCAGGACGCTGCTGGAGCGGGCGATCACAGACGGCGAGGTCCTGGTGACGGATGCCGAGGTCCTCCAGGAGATCCTCCATCGGTATGTCGCGATCGATCGCCGCGAGGCGATCGCGCCCGCCTCGGAGGCGCTGCTCGGCGTGGTCGACGAGGTGTTCCCGGTCGAGCGCGTGGACGTCGAGCGGGCTCGTCAGCTGGTCCTTGGGACGCCCCTCTCGGCCCGCGATGCGGTCCACGTGGCGATCATGCGGCGTCGCGGAATCGATCGGATCCTGAGCTTCGACCGCGCCTTCGACGCGGTGTCCGGGGTCGCCCGAATCGGCTGATGCGCCCGCCGGGCGAGGCGCGGAGGAGCGATCAGTCGCGCCGGCCGAGGATCCGGAGCATGAACAGGAAGAGATTGATGAAGTCGAGGTAGAGGTTGAGCGCGGCGAGCACCGCTCCCTTCTCCATCGAGCCGGTCATGGCGGCGAAATCGCCGCGGGCGATCCGCTGCACGTTCCACGCCGTCAGGCCGACGAAGACGAGCACGCCGGCGATCGAGATCCCCAGGTCGAACGTCGAGCTCTTGAAGATCAGCAGGTTCAGGAACGAGGCGGCAATGATTCCGATCAGGCCCATGACCAGGAAGCCGCCGATGCTCGCCAGCGAGCGCTTCGTGACCGCGCCGTAGAGGGCAGCCCCGCCGAACATCGCCGAGGCGCTCAGGAACGCGGTCGCGATCGACCCGAACTGGTAGGCGATGAAGATGAACGAGAGGGTGACGCCCATCGTCGCGGCGTAGATGAAGAAGAGGAGCAGCGCCGTCAGCGCGCTCAGCCGGTTGATCGCGGCGCTGATGACGATGACGAGCGCAAACTGGCCGATCACGACCGGCAGGTAGAGGCTCGCCGCCATCTCGACCAGCCGGGCGTTCGACTGGACGAGCCAGGCGACGGCGGCGGTCAGGAGGAGTCCGGCGAACATCCACACGAACGACTGGCTGAGGAAGCCCACCGACAGCTGGGCGGCGGGCCGGACGCCGAGCTGGCTCGGCAACGCGTAGCGGTTCTGGTTCATCGTCGATCACTCCTGGTGGATGGTCTGGCTGTCTGGTTCGTGGTCGTCTCACCGGCCGCTGCGGGCGAGGCCTTCGAGTCGCGTGGCGGGCGGGCGCGGCGCGTTCCACCCGTGCCCGGGCGCGCCGGCGTGCTCGATCGCGCCTCTGCCTGCTCGGCCGCCCGGGCGAGCACCCAGACGAGGTCGGCGAGCCGGTTCAGATACGGTAGCAGGTGCTCGCCAGGGAGCAACCCTGCCCGGCGGAGGCCGACGGCGCGACGTTCGGCGCGGCGGATGATCGTGCGCGCCAGCTCGAGCGCGGCGCTCGTGCGCGTCTCGCCCGGAACAACGAACTCGCGGGGCATCTCGATCCGGGGCTCGAGCTCGACGACCATCCTGGTCAGCTCGTCGACCATCGCCGACGAGACCCGCGTCTTCCCGTCGACCAGTCGGTCCCAGGCCTCGGGCGTCGTGGCCAGCTCCGCGCCGACGACGAACAGCTCGCGCTGGAGCCTGAGGATCACCTCGGCCAGCGTCCCGAGGGCGGGGCCGAGGATCCCGTACTGGGCCTTCAGGCCGAGCTCGGCACGGGCGATGCCCAGGGCGGCGACGGCCTCGTCGATCGTGCCGTACGCCTCGGTCCGGGGGTCGTCCTTCTCGATCCGGGGGCCGCCGTACAGGAGGCCAGTCGTCCCGTCGTCGCCGCGACCGGTGGCCACGAGGGAGTCGATCGGGGTGGTCGTCCGGTTGGTCGTCACGTCGTCTCGGCCGGTCACCACATCAGGCCGGCGTCGCGCGGGTCCCAGCGCTCGGCCAGCAGCGTCACCTTGACCGGGTGCTCCACGACCGACTCCGCCTGCTCCTTCACCTGCTGGATCAGCGACCCGGCGTACGGGCAGAACGGCGTGGTCAGGATCATCTTGATCTCGGTCTCGTCCGGGCCGACGATGATCTGCTTGATCAGCGCGAGCTCGACGACGTTCATCCCGATCTCCGGGTCGACGACCGCGCGCAGGGCGTCGAGGATCGCGAGCTCGGTCGCCCGCTTCCGGGCATCGAAGAGCGCGGCGGAGGCCTCGCCGACGGGGGAAGCGGTCGTCGGCGCGGCGGTTGGAGCGGCGGTCGTCTGGTCGTTCATCTGTCGTCTCGTGCTGGCGGCCGGATCAGCCGCAGCCAAATCCTACCATTCCACTCGGAATCGGCCACGGGGCGAAACCGGAGAGCGGGGTACGGCGGCAAGGACGAGCCGGCTCAGGTCGATCGACCCGGCCGGGTCAGGTGGCGGCCTGGACGCCCCTGATCACGATGCCCGGGATGTGCAGGTCCTCGGGGAGGTCGGCCGCCTCGATCTCGGTCAGCCCGGGGCCGGCGAGCGAACCATCGGCCTCGAAGAACTCGGCGTACCGCTCACGATGCTCGGCCGCGTACCGGAACGCCACGGCGATCCCGAGCCGGCGCAGTTCGGGGTGGTCGGTCAGGATCTCCGACAGGCCGTAGCCGCTGCGGCGCAGCTCGAGGAGCTGGCGAACGGTCAGTCGACTCCCGTAGCAGAACGGCTCGCCGTTCATCACCAGCGGGTCGACCTTCACCCACTTGATGGTCATCGCTCAGGCGCCCTTGTAGATCGCGGCCAGGATCCGGTTCCGCCGGCGCGCGTCGCCACCGAGGCGGCGCATCCTGCGGAAGACGAGCGTCGCCCCGTCGATCGCGCCGTCGGCCACGACCTGCTCGGCCGGCGAGAGGACCGGGGCGATCGCCAGCCGAAGGCCCTCGCCGAGGGTGACGAGGTCGTCGAGCGGGACCCGGCGCCGGCGATAGACCGGATGGACCATCTCGGCCCAGTGCGTTCCGTGGTGCGGGTCGGCGCTCGCCACCGCGCGGGCGATCTGATCGAGGTACACCTCGGCGTCGTGGAGGAGCCGGCGGAGGCCGGACTCGTCGTAGCGCGTCAGGAGCGTCGGATCGGCTGCCACCGCCGCCTCGAGGGCCCGTGCGGCGAGGTGCGAGCGGTTCGCCTGCAGGCGCGCGGCTGTCTCGGGGAACCCGGCGTCGAGGTCGCGAGGCGGCAGGCCGAGGGCGGGATGGCTCACGGCGACCAAGTCTAGCGGGTCGTACGATGTCCGGCATGAGATTCAGGTCCGACAGACCGGGCGGAGCCAGCCCGACCGACCGGGCCGGCGGAGCCGACCCGACCGGCGGAGCCGACCCGACCGACCGGGCCGGCGCGCCTGCCACGCTCGAGGCCCAGGCTCGCGACCCGGCGACCCAGGCGATCGCCTACGGGCTCGTGGCCGCCCTCGCCTGCGGCCTCCTCCTGTTCGCCTTCGCCGCCCTCCTCTCGTTCTCGGCCGGCCTCGTCGTCATCGCCTTCTTCCTCGGCCGGATCGTGGGACTGAGCGTCGTGTCCGGGGCGCAGGCTGCGATCCCGTCGGCGGCCCGTCCTCGGGCTGGCTCGGCGCCGGCGCCCCGCGCGGAGCTATCAGGGCCCGCCCGCACGGTGGTCGCGGTCGTCCTGTCCGTGATCGCGATCAGCGGCGCGCTCGCCGCGACCTGGCTCTACGCGCGCTCGACGGGCGGCGTGCTCGGGTTCGGCGACTACCTCGCCCAGACCCTGGGTCCGATCGCGCCGCTCGAGTACATCGTTGCCACGCTCGCCGCCTGGTGGAGCTCACGGTGAGCCGGGGGGCGCCGGGGCAAGGCAAACCATCCTCGACCGTTGGGCCGCCAGCGTCACGACTGCGCCGCCCGACCCCGCCCCTCCGCTTTCGCCGCCCGACCGAGGCCGACCACGCGCCGCTCGTCCGCGTCGTCGACGACTGGTGGGGCGGCCGGCCGGTGCGCCGGCTGCTGCCCCGGTTCTGGTTCCGCCATTTCGCCTCGACGTCCTGGATCGCTGAGACCGAGGATGTGGCCGACGCCGCCACCGACGGGCGCGACGGCGCCACCGGCGGGCGGGCGTCGCGGCCGGGCCTGCCGGCCGGCTTCCTGGTCGGCTTCGTCAGCCCCGGTCACCCCGACGAGGCGTTCATCCACCTCGCCTCGACGAACCCGAACCTTCGCCGGCGCGGGGTCGGGCGGGCCCTCTACGAGCGCTTCTGCGACGACGTCCGGGCGCGCGGCGTGGTCCGGGTCACGACGACCGTCTGGCCCGGCGACCGGGTCGCGGTCGAGTTCCACCGTGCGATCGGCTTCCGGGCGATCGACGGGCCCGGGACGCAGCCGATGTACGGCGTCCCGGCCTTCCCCGACTACGACGCCGACGGAGAGGACCGGGTTGTCTTCGTCCGGGCGCTCGACCCGACCGGCTGAGGCACCATGCTCGGGCGGCTTGCGACCGGCTGAGGCCCCGGACGGGCGACTCCCGACCCGGGTGTCGCGCTCATGGGCACAGGCCGGCGGCCGCCGCCTCGATCTCCTCGGCGATCGCGCCGGGCGTCAGCTGCTCGAAAAGGAGGCGACGGAAGCGAGCGGGCCGATCAGCGGCCGGGACGAGCTCGAGCCAGCGCTCCAGCAGGCGCTCTCCCTCGTCGTAGACGAAGACGTATGTCCGCCACAGCGGGTGCTCGATGAACTCGAGGCGCTTCGCGGCCCGCTCCGGGCTGAGCAGCGCGACCCGCTCCAGGTAGGTCCGGACCTCGTCGTGGTCGAGGCCGTCGGCGTGCCGCAGCAGGGCCGCGTTCAGGACGGCCCCCTCGAGCCGGGCCCGGGCGGCGGTGATCCGCACCTGGCGCTCGGCAGCCTCGCGCGCCGCGACGGGATCGGCGGCGATGGCGAGGCCGGCCCGCTCGTACAGCTCCACGAGCAGCCCCGCCTCCTCGTCGGGCGGGACGGCGAACCGGCGGCCGAGGTTCGCCAGGCCCTCGCTGACCAGGCACTCGGGGGTGTTGATCAGCAGGATGCTCGCCTCGAGCCGGCCGAGCTCCTCGACCAGGCGGGCCTCCTTCCAGGCGTGCTCGAGATGGTGCCCCGGGTATGTCTCGTGGGCCAGGACCCGAACGAGGTCGGCCGCCCGGATCGGGAGATCGACGTTCAGGTCGACCCGCGAGCGGCCGCCGCCGTCGTACCAGTTGTAGCCGGACCAGGGCTGGGCCCGGACGAGGCCCACCCGGAGCGCCTCGCCCTCGGGCAGGCCGAACAGCTGACGGGCGCGCTCCTGGAAGCGCTCGACGAGCCAGTCGACGACGGGCTCGAGCCGCTCGGAGGCGATCGTGAACGCGTCGTCCCAGGCGGCGAGCCGGCCAGCCAGCGGTCCCTCGCCCGGTACGAGCGCCTCGAGCTCCCGCGCGGCGGCGACGAAGGGCTCCTCCGGCCGGCGGACGGGTTCCCGATCGAAGCAGCGCCTGACGTGCTCGACGTACGGCATCCGCTCGCCCGCCAGCACTGCCGCCTGCGTCTCGAGGGCGAGCAGCTGGGCCGAGAGCCAGCGCCGGCGAGCGGGATCGTCGACCTCGCCGGCGAGCCGCTGGCGCAGCGCTGCAGCGTCGTCGCGCAGGGCGGCCGGGCCGCGGAGCTGCTCGGTGTCGACGCGTGCCTTGAGTTCGGCCGGTCCGAAGTAGCCGTCGACGAGGCCCGGCGTGCGCTGGTCGAGCCGGAGGGCGAGGAGGAGGTAGTCGCGCGCGATCGGGTCGGGGTGCGGAACGTCGCGCCTGCCGCCCACGGCGGGTGTCCGGGCGCCGGTCGTCATCGGTCGCCCTCCGGCCGGGGAGCTCCGCGCCGCCCCACCGGCCCCGTCGGCCCGGTCGGTCCGGTCGGTCCCGGCCCCGTCGGCCCCGGCGCGATCCCGCCCTCCTCGCCGAGGAACGGCATCCCGTGGCGCTCGACCGCGTCGAGGCTCATCCGGAGTGCGGCCGTCTTCTGACCTGCGACCTCGCGGACGTAGGCGACCTCCTCGTCGGCGGTCATCGGCCGACCCCGCACGATCCCCTTCGGCTTGCCGACCATCAGCCAGGCCAGGTGGTAGCGGTCCATCGTCCCCCACGCGGCGGACAGGAGCTCGTCGGAACGCCTCAGCCAGCCCTGGAGGGCGGCGAGCGAGGGCTGGCGGGTGATCCGGTCGCCCTCCTCGACCAGCGCGCGCGTCCGCGCGATCAGCTCGTCGCGGGTCATCGCGCCGGGCCCTCGGCACCCGGCCCAGGCGCCACCGGCTCGCCAGGGCCAGCGGCAGCTCCGGTCCGCGCGGCCGCCTCGATCCAGCGCTCGCGCGCCTCGCGCAGGCCGCGAGTCCACGGCCCCGGACGGCCACGGCCGACCGGCCGGCCGTCGAGCGCGACGATCGGCACGATGCCGGCCACGCTGCTCGAAAGGAACGCCTCGTCGGCCGCGAGCAGGTCCTCCGGTCGGAGCATCGCCTCCTCGGCCCGGAGCCCGAGATCCGCGGCATGGGCGAGGAGCCAGGTGCGGGTCGTCCCGGCCAGGATCGCGGCGGCGAGGGGCGGCGTGCGCAGGCGGTCGCCCGCCAGGGCCCACACGTTGGCGGTCGTCGCCTCGCTGATCGCGCCGTCGAGGGTGAGAAAGAGGGCATCGTCGGCCCCTGCCCGGTGCGCCTCGAGGGCGGCGAAGACGTAGTCGGCGCGCGAGGTCGACTTGATCCCGGCCAGGGGCGAGGTGGGGTCGCGACGGACCGAGCTCGTGATGGCCCGCACGCCGCGCTCGAGCCGGTGGGCCGGCGGCGGCGCATACGGCCAGGCCTGGATGACGATCGTGGCGGTCGCCGTCTCCCAGCCGGGCGGCAGGAGCCCTCGCCGCTCGAGCGAGCCCCGGCTGACGGTGATCCGGATCGCCGCGTCGCCGGCGTCGCCGGCCAGGTCCTCGGCCGCGAGCAGCGCACCGATCCCGCCGGCCAGCTGGCGGTCGTCGACCGGCAGGTGGAGGGCCGTCGCCCACGCGCTCTCGTGGAGCCGCCGGAGGTGCTCGTCGAGCTCGATGACGACACCCCGCCGAGCGCGGGCGGTCTCGAAGACGCCGTCGCCGAGCTGGAAGCCCCGATCGGTGACCGACAGGTGCGGTCCCTCGGCGGGGACGAGCCGGCCGTCGAGCCAGATCCAGCGGGCCATCACGGGGCCTCGCGGCCGCCGATCGCGCCGAGCGGTCCGGCGGCCTTCGCCACGGTCTCCTGCCACTCGGCTGCCGGGTCGCTGCGCCAGGTGATCCCGCCCCCGACGTGAAGGGTCAGCCGGGCACCGTCGGCGACGAAGGTCCGGATCAGGATGCTCGTGGCCATCGTCCCGTCCGGCCCGATCCAGCCAAGGGCGCCGGTGTACGGGCCCCGGCGGACCGGCTCGAGCGTCTCCAGCAGCTCCATCGCCCGGATCTTCGGCGCGCCCGTGATCGAGCCGCCGGGGAACGCCGCGGCCAGGAGGTGGAAGACGTCCCGCCCGGGCGCGAGCCGACCGGTGACGGTCGAGACGAGGTGCTGGACGGCGGCGGTCCGCTCGAGCCGGCAGAGGCGCAGGACGCGGACGCTCCCCGGCCGGCAGACGCGGCCGAGGTCGTTGCGCAGGACGTCGACGATCATCACGTTCTCGGCGCGGTCCTTGGCACTGGCGAGCAGCTCCCGCGCGAGCGCGCGATCCTCGTCGGGTGTCCAGCCGCGGGGGCGCGTCCCCTTGATCGGATCGGTCGTCACGAGCCCGGTCGGGTCGACGGCCAGGAACGGTTCGGGGGAGGCCGACAGGATCGCCCGCGGCGCACCGGCGCCCGCAGCGGCCATGGCCCGGACCGAAACGTCGGCAACGGGCCGGCCAGCCGCCGGGCCGGCAACGGCACCGTCCCAGCCCCGGCCAGGGCCCAGGTCGAGGTAGGCCGCGAAGAGCGCCGGGTCGCCGGTCCGCAGGCGCCGGTAGAGCGGCCACGGATCACCTGCGAACGGGGTCGCCAGGCGCCGGGCGAGGTTCGCCTGGTAGATCGCGCCCTCTGCGATCGCGGTCCGGACCGCCTCCACGCCGGCCTCGAATTCCCGGCGCTCGAGCCCGGAGACGAACCGCAGCTCCCCGGTCGCGGGCCGACCGCCGACGGTCGACGGCCGGCCTGCCGCGAGCCAGCTTGCCAGCCGGGCCCGAGCCTCCCGCAGCCGTCGGGCGAGCCGGTCCGCGTCGCCGTCGACCGCACGCCCGGCCAGCCAGGCCCGGGCGGTTCGGCGGTCCCAGGCGATCACCCAGTCGTGGAGGGCGAGCCGCAGCGCGGGCAGGCCCTGGTCGTCGAGCGCGATCGACGGTAGCCGCTCGAGGGCGCGGCCGAGATCGTAGGCCAGGAAGCCGATCAAGCCGCCGAGGAACGGTGGGGCGTCCAACTCCCCGGCCACCGGCACGGGGCCGTCGGTTGCCCGCTGGCCGCGCTCGACCGCCAGGGCGTCCGCGTCGATGGCTGGCGCGCCGTGGTCGAGCCGGGCAAGCAGGCGGCGGGCCTCGCCGAACGGGTCGGGACCGGGTG
>CAYMBB010000016.1:12751-18633 GCA_964388515.1 uncultured Anaerolineaceae bacterium | reverse complement strand
AGCCGGGCCTGGGGGCCCCGCGGTCTCCCGGGTGGCCGGCGGAGGGCCCGCCCGGCAAGGCGTCGTGGGCGGCGAGGTCGGCGCGGGCGAGTGCACGGGCGACGAGCTCGGAGACGCGCCGCCCGTCGGCCCGGCCGCGAGTCCGGGGGGCGAGCCAGCCCATCACCCGGCCCAGGTCGCGCGCCGAGCCGGCACCGGTGGCCGCGATCGCCTCGTCGACGAGCGCGGCCAGTTCGTCGTCGGTCAGCGCCCGGGGCAGGTAGCCCTGGAGGATCGCGATCTCCGACTCCTCCTTCGCCGCCAGGTCCTCGCGGCCGCCGGCGCGGAAGGCCTCGACCGACTCGCGGCGGGTCTTCACCTCGCGCACGAGCACGGCAAGCAGCTCGTCGTCGGTGAGGGGCCGGCGGTTCTGCTTCTCGAGGTTGTAGGCGGCGTTCGTCACCATCCGGAGCACGTCGCGACGCAGCGCGTCACCCGACCGCATCGCGGCGGTCAGGTCCTCGTGGATCCGTTCGCTCAGGGACACCGGAATGGCACCTCGGGCCCGGTCGGAAGACCGACCTAACCCTGCTGCGTGCGGGCGGCCTTCTTGCGCTTCGCTTCCTTGCGCTTGCGCTTCACGCTCGGCTTCTCGTAGTGCTCGCGACGGCGAGCCTCGGCGAGGATGCCGCTCTGCTGGATCTTCTTGTTGAAGCGGCGCAGGGCGCTCTCGAAGGTCTCGTTCTCACCCACTCGGACTTCTGCCAATGCCGGAATCACCTCCCCGGGCCTCGTGCTGGTACCCGCAGCGCGCTCGTGGCCGGCGGCGCACCGCGTCTCGACGGCGCGCACCAGCGCCCGTCGACAGGCTCGGGGAGTCTAGCCGAGCCTTCGGGCCTGGTCAAACGGCGCTTCGACCGGGATCGAGCAGGCCGAAGGTCCCGACCGCCCCGGAGCACGCCGGAACCCCCGGGCGGAACGCGTCCCGCCGGTGACCGGCAGGCCGTAGGATGAGGGCATCGTGCTGCAGCTCGTCGACCGGGGGCTCCTGCCGTTCACCGCGTTCGCGCTCGGCGCCGGCCTCCTCGGCCGCCTGGCCGGGCAGGCGGTGGCAGCCGACGTCGTCTGGGGCGCGGCGTCGGCGCTCGTCTCGGTCCGGCTCCTGGTCGGGATCGTCGACGACCTGCGCCGCGGCCGGACCGGGGTCGACCTGATCGCCCTCCTGGCGATGGCCGGCGCGCTTGCCCTCGGCGAGTACCTGGCCGGGGCGGTGATCGGGCTGATGCTCGCCACCGGCCAGTGGCTCGACCGCTACGCGGAAGGGCGGGCTCGGCGCGAGCTCTCGACGCTCCTCTCGCGCGCGCCGCGGGTCGTCCACCGCTACGAGGACGGAGAACTGACCAGCCCGCCGATCGAGGAGGTCCGGATCGGCGACGTCCTGCTCGTCAAGCCGGGCGAGATCGTGCCGGTCGACGGACTCGTGCTGACCCCCGGGGCGGTGCTCGACGAGAGCGCCCTGACCGGTGAGTCGCGCCTCGTCTCGCGCGAGATCGGCGAGCGAATCGCGAGCGGTACGGTCAACGCCGGGGGCCCGCTCCGGATCCGGGCGACCGCCACGGCCGAGGCGAGCACGTACGCCGGGATCGTCCGGCTCGTGACCGAGGCGCAGGCCTCGAAGGCGCCGTTCGTCCGGCTCGCCGACCGCTGGGCGCTCCTCTTTGTGCCCCTGACGCTGGCCGTGGCCGGGATCGCCTGGCTCGTCTCCGGCGACCCGGTCCGGGCCCTGGCGGTGCTCGTCGTGGCCACCCCCTGCCCGCTCCTGCTCGCCGCCCCGATCGCGATCGTGGCCGGGATCTCTCGCTCGGCGAGGCGCGGCATCATCGTCAAGGGCGGGGGCGCGCTCGAGGCGCTCGCCCGGACGAGCGTCCTCCTGTTCGACAAGACCGGCACCCTGACCGCCGGCGTGCCGCACCTGGCCGAGGTCGAGCCGGCGCCCGGCCAGGACCCCGACGAGGTCCTCCGCCTGGCGGCCTCGCTCGAGCAGGTCTCGCCCCACGTCCTGGCCGAGGCGATCGTCCGGAGCGCCACCCTGCGCGAGCTCGAGCTCGCCTTCCCGAGCGAGGTCGTCGAGCAGGCCGGGGCCGGGATCAGCGGCCTCGTGGACGGACGGCGGGTCGCCCTCGGCAACGAGGACTGGGTGTCCGGCCAGGGACCGCTGCCGGCCTGGGCGCGCGACCTGCGGCGGCGGACGACGATGGAGGCCGCCACGAACGTCTTCGTCCAGCTCGACGGAGAGCTCGCGGGCGCGCTCGTGCTCGAGGACCCGATCCGGCCCGAGTCGCCGCGCGCGATCCGGCTCCTCCGCCGGGTGGGCGTGGAACGGATCGTGATGGTCACCGGCGACCACCCGGTCGTGGCCGAGACGGTCGCCGCCGCCCTCGGCGTGGACGGGTTCCTCGCCGAACGCTCGCCGGCCGACAAGGTCGACGCGGTCGCCGCCGAGCGGGCTGACGCAACCGGCGCGACGGTCATGGTCGGCGACGGGATCAACGACGCGCCGGCCCTGGCCGCCGCCGACGTCGGGGTGGCGATGGGTGCCCGCGGAACCTCGGCATCCTCCGAGGCGGCCGACGTGGTCGTCCTCGTCGATCGCCTCGACCGGCTCGCGGAGGCGATCGCGATCGCCCGCCGGGCGCGCCGGATCGCGCTCGAGAGCGTCGTGCTCGGAATGGGGCTGTCGCTCGGCGCGATGGTCATCGCGGCGGCCGGCTACCTGCCCCCGGTCGCCGGGGCGCTCCTCCAGGAAGGGATCGACGTGCTGGTCATCCTGAACGCGCTGCGGGCCCTCGGCGGCGGCCGGGTCGCGACCGTCCGGATCGCCGGCTGGACCGAGACGAGCGAGCGGCTGCGCTCCGAGCACCGCCAGCTGCGGCCGGCGATCGCGGGCATCCGCCGCCTGGCCGACCGACTCGACCTCCTCACCGGGGACGAGCTGGGAACGGAGCTGGCTGGCGTGCGCAGCTTCCTCGACGAGCGGCTGATTCCCCACGAGGAGCTCGAGGAGCACACGATCTACCCGACCCTCTCGAAGGCGATCGGCGGTGACGACCCGACCGCCGCGCTCAGCCGGACGCACCGGGAGATCTTCCACCTGGTCCGGCTCTTCCGGCGCCTGGTCGACGATCTGCCCGGGGCGGGAGCCGACCCGGGGGACGGGCGGGAGGGCGAACCGGCCGTCAGGCCGGACGGCGGGCCCGAGGCCGGGCTGCGACCGGAGACGGACGAGCTGCGTGACATCCGGCGGGTCCTCTACTCGCTCTCGGCGATCCTCGATCTCCACCTGGCCCAGGAGGAGGAGCTCTACCTCTCGCTGGGGGACGAGCATCCGCCTGGGGCCGCCGGCGCCGAGGTGGCCGGCGACACCCGGCGGGCGGCCTGAGCTCCGCCCGGCGCCCGAGCCCTGCCCGCCTCTGCCCGCCTCGCTCCTGCCCGGCGCCCGCCCACCCGGACCCCCGGTCACGATCGACTGTCGGGGTACGATTCGGCGATGGAGACGGTGCTCGAGATCCTCGAGCGGGCGGCCGAGCGGTATGGTGATCGGACCGCCCTCGGGCTGCGGCTCGACGACGGAACGATCGTCCGCTGGAGCTACCGCGAGCTCGACCGGCGCAGCCGCCTGGCGGCCTGGCGGCTGCGGGCTCTCGGGCTGGCGCCCGGCGATCGGCTCCTGAGCTGGGCACCCTCGGCGCCAGCGCTCGCGGCCGTCTACTTCGGCGCCCTGCGGGCCCGGCTCGTCCTCGTCCCGCTCGACCTGCGGATGGCGCCGGACGCGATCGGGCGGATCGTCGCCCGCGCCGAGCCGAGCCACCTCGCGCTCGGCACCGGCCGGGATGCGCCCGACCCCCACGACGCCGGGCTGGGCGACCTCCCGGCCTCCACGATCGAGGAGCTGACCGCCGATCCCGACCCGACGTTCCCGGCGGACTGGGAGGCCCGCCAGGCCGGCTGGGAGCGACCTCGACCCGACGAGGTCTTCGACGTCATCTTCACCTCGGGGACGACCGGCGCGCCGAAGGGCGTCATGCTCGCCCACGACAACGTGCTGGCGGCAATCGCCGCGATCCACCGGGTGATCCCGCCCCTCCGCCACCGGGTCGTCTCGCTCCTGCCGCTCTCGCACCTGTTCGAGCAGGCGGTCGGGCTGTTCTATGCCCTCGACGTCGGGGCGGACATCCTCTACGTCCGGAGCCGGAACCCGCGCGCGATCCTCGAGGCGATCCGCGACCACCGGACGACCTCGATGATCGTCGTGCCCCAGGTCCTCGACCTGTTCTGGAGCGCGATCGAGCGAGAGGTCGAGAAGACCGGCCGGAAGGCGATCTTCGAGCGCCTGCGCCGGCTGGCCCGCCACCTGCCCTACCCGCTCCGGCGGCTCCTCTTCCGGCGCATCCACGCCCAGCTCGGCGGCCACTTCCGGCTCTTCGTCTCGGCGGGGGCCTTCCTGCCGCCCGCCCTCCAGCAAGCCTGGGAGGATCTCGGGATCACCGTCATCCAGGGTTATGGCTCCACCGAGTGCGGCTTCGGCACCTGCAACACGCTCCGCGATCACGCCCCGGGCACGGTCGGGCGCCCGGTGCCGCCCCAGGAGCTCCGGAGCGCCCCCGACGGCGAGGTTCTGCTGCGCGGTCCGGGCCTGTTCAAGGGCTACTGGCGCGACCCCCAGGCGACCGCCGCGGCCTTCGACGCCGAGGGCTGGTTCCACACCGGCGACGCCGGCCGGCTCGACGCGCGCGGGCGGCTGATCCTGATGGGCCGGACCCGCGACATGATCGTCCTGCCCAACGGCCTGAACGTCTTCCCCGAGGACGTCGAGAACGCGCTCCGGGTGGCCGGGATCCGCGACTCGGTCGTGCTCGAGACGCGCCCCGGGCGGATCGAGGCGGTCGTCCTCGCCCCCGACGGCCCGCGCCTCCCCGGCGGGGGGGACATCCCGGCGGCGCGCCCGGAGGGCCTGGGCGACGATCCGCAGGCCGTGCGGGCCGGGATCGACGCAGCTGTCAGGGAGGCGAACGCCACGCTCGCGGTCCACCAGCGGGTCGACGGCTGGCGGCTCTGGCCGGCCGCCGACTTCCCTCGCACCCACACCTTCAAGGTGAAACGCGACCAGGTCCGGGCCTGGGTGGCCGTCGAGGAGGCCGGGCGCGCGGGGGGCGAAGGCCGCCAGGACCGGGGCCGCGAGGCCGAGGGCGACGGGCGGCCGGGCTGACCGGACCCGGCACCGACCGGGCCCGACCTAGCGCTGGACGGGGATCCCCTGCCCGACGGCCTCGAGGGCGGTCGCGATCTCCCCCGTCCGCGGGTCGGGGGCGTTCGAGGGCGACCAGCTGAACGTGACGAGCGTCGTCCCGAGCTGTCGCAGGACGTGCCGCTCGTCGAGCGGGAACTGGATCGCCCCAGGCCCGCTGGCGAGCCAGCGGGCCTGGGCCAGCCCGGCCGCGTAGGCCGTCGGCGAGTCGGGGAACTCGTAGATGACGAGGAATCCGCCGTTCGGGTCCTGGCCGAGGACGACCTGGAAGACGGCCCGCGGGATGTCGATCAGGGCAGGGCCCTCGGGCGGGCGGTACGGGACCTGGGGACGGATCAGCCCGAAGTCGGACGCCTTCAGGGCGGCCTCGATCAGCCCCCGAGTCAGCTCGATCGAGCCCGACAGGCTCGCCTGGGGCACGGGAGTCGGGCTCGCGGCCGGGAGCTGGCTCGGGGCCGCGATCCCGCAGCCGGTGAGGGCGAGGCCGAGCCCGAGGGCGGCGATGGCGGAGACGCGGCCGGGTGGGTGGGCGCTCATCCGGGGGGCCAGCCCATCCGCCGGCCACCGAGCAGGTGGACGTGGAGGTGGTTCACCGACT
>CAYMBB010000016.1:0-12651 GCA_964388515.1 uncultured Anaerolineaceae bacterium | reverse complement strand
GGCCAGCCCATCCGCCGGCCACCGAGCAGGTGGACGTGGAGGTGGTTCACCGACTGGCCGGACTCGCGCCCGACGTTGGTCACCAGCCGGTAGCCGCGCTCGGCGAGCCCCTCGCCCCGGGCCAGCTCGGCCGCGACCGCGAACAGCCGGCCGAGCATCGGGCCGTCGGCCTCGGTCAGCTCGGCCGCGGAGGCGATGTGCCGGCGCGGCAGGAGGAGCAGGTGGGTCGGGGCGCGCGGCGAGATGTCGCGGATCGCGACCACGACGTCGTCGGCGTGCACGACCTCTGCGGGTACGTCACCGGCCACGATCCGGCAGAAGAGACAGTCAGCCATCCGGTCCTCCAGCAGTGCGATCGAGGGAGACGAACGGGCGATCGAGGGAGACCAGCGGGCGATCGATCGACACGAGGCGCCCGACGACGCGGTCGGCCAGGGCGGGATCGATCCCGGTCACCCGGACCCGGCCGATCGCGTTGCCCAGGCTCTCGGCGCCGGGTGACGGGACGACGACCGCGACGTAGTTCCCGGCATGGCCGAGCCAGCGGCCGTCGGGCAGCCGGGTCTCGAACAGGACGGACAGCTCGGTCCCGAGCTGGCGCGCCGCGAACCGGGCCCGGCACTCTGCGGCCAGAGCGAGGAGCTCCGCCGCCCGCCGGCGCTTCGTGGCCTCGTCGACCTGGCCGGCCATCCGGGTCGCGGGCGTCCCGGCCCGGGCCGAGTAGCGGAAGACGTGCAGGCCGGCCGGCTCGAGCGAGCGGATGAAGCCGATGCTCCGCTGCCAGGCCGCCTCGTCCTCGGTCGGGAAGCCGGCGATCACGTCGGCGTGGACGGCCAGGCCGGGGATCGCGGCCCGGGCCCGCTCGACGACGGCCGCATAGGCTGCGCTGTCGTAGCGACGGCCCATCCGGCGCAGGACGCCGTCGTCGCCCGACTGGAGCGGCAGGTGGAGATGCGGCAGGCAGCGGCCAGGCGCCCCGGCCCAGACCTCGAGCAGCTCGTCGTCGACGTGCTGAGGCTCGATCGAGCTGAGCCGGATACGCTCGACGTCGGTCTGGTCGAGGATCCGCCGGACGAGCCCCGACAGGGTCATCGCCGCCCGGCGATGCGCACCGCGCGGTCCGCGCTCCGAGGCCCCGCCGTCGTACGTCCCGATGTTGATCCCGGTCAGAACGACCTCCCGGTGGCCGGCTGCGAGCGCCCGGCGGACGTCGGCCAGCACGGCCTCGGGCGGGAGCGAGCGCTCGTGGCCGCGGGCGCGCGGGATGATGCAGTACGTGCAGTAGAACGAGCAGCCGTCCTGGACCTTGATGAACGCCCGCGTCCGGTCGACGACCGTCCGGCCGTCCTCGACGCCGTCGATCGCGCCGCCGCGAACGACGCCTGGGCGATCCGGCCGCGACTGGCCGACCAGTCCGGGCGCCGGCTCGCCCACCGGGCCGCCCACCGGCTCGACCCCCGAGAGCGTGGGCAGCGCTCGCCCGAGCGGCCCCTCGGCGACTTCGTCGAGCCCGGCCAGGGCCGCCAGCTCGGCCAGCAGGCGCTCCTTGGCCAGGTTGTCGACCAGGTGGGCCGCGGGATCGACCGCCGCGAACGCCTCCGGCCCGACCTGGACCGAGCAGCCGGTGACCACGATCGCGGCATCGGGGTTCGCCCGGCGGGCGCGGCGCACCGCCTGGCGGGACTTCTGATCGGCGGTGGAGGTGACCGTGCAGGTGTTGACCAGGTAGAGGTCGGCCGGGCGACGGTCGTCGACGAGCGTCACCCCGCCGGCCCGGAGCAGGCGGCCGGCCGCCTCCATCTCGGACTGGTTCACCTTGCAGCCGAGGTTCGTGATCGCGGCCGTGCGAACGGGTCGTGCTCGACCCGTCACGATCCGACTCCGGCCATCACCAGAGCTCCGGCTTCGTGCTCATGAGCATCCCGATCGTCCCCACCAGGCCGGCCATCGCATAGGCGAGATAGCGCCCCTGCCGGGCACGGTCGCGGCGGGTCGTCGCCATCTGGTCATCGCGCTCCGGGAGCATGACCAGCGCGCGGAGTGCCGGGCGCTGGATGAAGAACGCGATGGCCATCGTCGTCACGTACAGCACGAGCGCGGCCAGCAACCAGCCCTGCTCGAGCAGTCGGAGCCCGAGCGCGGCCAGGAGCCCGATCCCGCTGATGGCGAGCCCCGCACCGATGATCAGCGCGCCCTCTGCCTCGACCCGCAGGAGGAATCGGACGATGCGCCCTCGCGACCCGCGGCGGGCCACGCCGGCAGCGATCCCGGCGCGGGTCCCGCGGCCATGGAACACGAACGGCAACAGGATCGAGGGCGCGAGCAGCGCGATCGCGAGCGAGACGTGGAGCGCGAGGAGGAGCTGCAGCAGGGGCATGGTCGGGCGCGTGCCTCGTCCGTCAGACGCGTTGGGCCGGGTCGACGACGGCCGGCCTCAGGAGACCGATTGTAGCGGGCGCCGGTTCGCCGGCCTCCGGCGCGGTGGCTGCCGGTGCAGGCGCAGTGGCTGCCGGCGCACAGCCTCCAGGGCGACCCACTCGCCCTCGGCCCAGCGCCCGGTGACGGGCAGCCCGGCGGCCTCGAACGCTCCCCGCACCTCGTCCTCGCGGTCGATGAAGATCCCCGAGGCGAGCAGCCGTCCGTTCGGGCGCAGCTCGTCGCACAGCGGCTCAGCCAGGGTCACCAGCAGGGACGCGATCAGGTTCGCGACGACGAGGTCGAAGGCACCCGCACCGTCGGCCGCCCGGAGCCCGCTCGGCAGGCTCGCGCGACGGGCGCGGATCGTGCGCGCCAGCCGGTTGCGGCGGGCGTTGGCCAGCGTCGCCTCGACCGCGAGCGGGTCCGTGTCCAGGCCGAGGACCTCGCCCACCCCGAGCCGGCCGGCCGCGATCCCCAGGATCCCCGAGCCGCAGCCGAGGTCGAGCAGCCGGGCGCGGCCGTTCCGGGCGCCACCGGCGTCGAGCAGCCCGGCATCGGCCCAGCGCTCGATCCCCTCGAGGCAGAGACGGGTCGTGGGGTGGAGCCCGGTCCCGAACGCCATCCCCGGATCGAGGGCCAGGACGACGTCGCCCGGCGTCCGCCGGTGACGGCGCCAGGTCGGGCGGATGACGATCCGGCGACCGACCCGCAGGACCGGGAAGTGGCGCTTCCACGCCTCGGCCCAGTCCGATTCGTGGACGACCGAGACCTCGAGCTCGCCGATCGGACGGAGCCCGAACGCCTGGAGGTGGCCGAGCGCCTCGCGCACCGACGCGACGGCCGCCCGGGCGGCGGCCCGATCGAGCGCCGGCAGGTAGGCCCGCACGACCGCCGGCCGCGACGGATCGAGGCGCGCCCCGAGCCCCTCGTCGACGAGCTCGAACGCCGGCTCGACGCTCGTTCCGCCCGGGGCGTGGCGGGCGAGGATCTCGCCGACTGCCTCGACCGCCTCGATGTCGGCCGCGACCGAGAGCTCGAGCCAGGCGCCGTCGGCCGCGAGGCCCTCATCCAGGGGGTCAGGCAGGAGGCCAGCCGCGGGCGGATGCTCGACCGGCGACCCGGCTGCAGGCAGGCGCTCGGCCCGTCGCCCGGCCATCGGCTCAGCCAAGCGCATCGCGGACCCGTTCGAAGAGGCCGCTGCCGCTGCCGTCGCGGTTCACCGGCTCGCCCGCCTCGACGGCGTACGCCTCGAGGTGCTCGCGCTGGGCCCTCGTCAGCTTCGTGGGCACGACGACCTTGACGAAGATATGGAGGTCGCCGCGCACGCCCGGCCGGCGCAGGTGGGGCACGCCGCGTCCACGCAGCCGGAGCTCGGTCCCGGGCTGGGTCCCGGGCCTGATCTCGATCTCCTCCTCGCCCTCGACCGTGGGCACCTTCACCCGCGTCCCGAGCGCCGCCTGGGCGATCGAGATCTCGAGCTCGTGGTAGAGCTCGGTCCCGTCGCGGCGAAGCGACGGATGGGGCGCCACGTGGACGGCGACGTAGAGGCTGCCCGGCGGGCCGCCCCGCGGTCCGGCCTCGCCCTCGTTCGAGAGGCGGATCTGGTGGCCCTCGTCGATCCCGGCCGGGATGGAGACGCGGAGCTTCCGGCGCCCCTCGGTCCGGCCGTCGCCCTTGCAGGTGGGGCAGGGCGTCTCGATGACCCGGCCTTCGCCCCGGCAGCGCGGGCAGGTGGCGACGTTCACCATCTGGCCGAGCATCGTCTGGCGCACCGTCCGGACCTCGCCCCGGCCGCCACACTGGGGGCAGGTCGTGGGTGACGCCCCGGGGGCCGCCCCGGTCCCGGAACAGTCCGGGCAGCGGTCGAGGACCGGGAACTCGATCTCCTTCTCGACCCCGCGAACCGCCTCCTCGAACGTGATCCGGAGGTCGTAGCGCAGGTCCGACCCGGCCGGCGGCCGGCCCCGCCGGACGCCCGCCTGGGAACCGCCGAAGAAGGCGTCGAAGATGTCGCCGAAGCCGCTGAAGCCGGTCGCGAACCCGCCCCCGAAGTCGCCGAACCCGGCCTCCCGGCCGCCGAGCCCGGCCCGCCCGAACATGTCGTACGCCTGGCGGCGCTGGGGATCGGAGAGGACCTGGTAGGCCTCGTTGATCTCCTTGAACCGCTCGTGGGCCGCTTCGTCCTTGTTGACGTCGGGATGCCACTTCTGGGCGAGCTTGCGGAAGGCCCGCTTGATCTCGGCGTCGGTCGCGTTGCGGTCGACCCCGAGCACGTCGTAGTAGTCGCGTTCGCTCGTCATCCGATCATGAAGGATACGGGAGACGGGCCCGCCGGTCAGGTGAGGCCAGCCAGCCGGGCCCGACCCGAGTCACCGCCGTCAGCCGGCGGGCGTCCGGCCGCCGTCAGCCAGCTCGCGCGCCCGCCAGAGGACCTCCTCGAGCATCGCCGGGGTCAGGCGGCCGGTGAACGTGTTCTGCTGACTTGGATGGTACGAGCCGAGCAGGCTGTACGGGCCGACGCGCGCCTCGGCGCCATGTCCGAACCGGGGCCTGGGACGTGCCGGCACCGGGTGCCCGTTCGCCGCCGCGGCGCGCAGGAACCCATCCCAGGCGAACGCTCCGAGGGCGATCACGACCCGCACCTCCGCGAGGAGGGCCAGCTCCCGGGCGAGGAACGGCAGGCACGCGTCGCGCTCCTCGACGGTCGGGTGGTTGGCGGGCGGCGCGCAGCGGACGACGGCCGCGACATAGGCGCCGGTCAGGCGCAGCCCGTCGTCGCGGCGGCGGGCGACGGCCAGGTTCGAGAAGCCGGTCGCGTGCAGGCCGGCCCACAGGAAGTCGCCCGACCGGTCGCCGGTGAAGATCCGGCCGGTCCGGTTCCCGCCGTGGGCCGCCGGAGCAAGACCGACGATCAGCACGCGGGCCGACGGGTCACCGAACCCGGGCAGCGGCCGGCCCCAGTAGGTCTCGGTCGCGAAGCGGGGGGCCTTCTCGCGGGCGACCCGCTCGCGCCACTCGACGAGCCGCGGGCAGCGCCGGCAGGCGGTGATCTCGGCGCCAAGGGCGGCCAGGGCACGAACCCGCTCGTCAGGCACGGGGACCACCGGGATCACCGGCATCACCGGAGCTGCGCGAACGAGCGGCCCGTTCGACCCGTCGCCGGACGACCCTCCGCCGGGCCAGGAGCACACCGACTCCGCCAAGGACGACCGCGAGCGCCGCGGCGAGCGCCGCAAGGGCCGCCGGGTCGACCGTGGTCGAGGCCCCGCCGGCCCCCAGGAACACCTCGAGCTCCTCGGACGCCAGGCCGACATTGCCGGCCGCGTCGAGGGCCCGGACGACGTAGTGATACGAACGACCGGCCACCAGTGGCCCCGGGTCGACGAACGAGCCGGCCTCGACGACGCCGACCGTCTCGAACCCGCCACCCGAGACGACCGAGCGGCGGACCTCGAAGCGCCGGGCGTCGGGGGCGGCGGTCCAGTCGAGACGGACACGGCCGGGCTCGACGACCGCCCGCAGGCCGGCGGGCGCGGCCGGACCGGCCAGGTCCTGGCCGGGATCGGCGACGAGCAGGACGCCACTCAGCGGCGCCAGCGAGACGCGCAGCACGCCGCCGGCCGATGTCACCGCGCTCCCGCCGAGCGCGTCGGTGAAGGCGACCCCGTCCCGGATCGGCGGGCCGCCGTCCGCCGGCGCGGCGAGCGGGATCGTCAGCCCGGCCGGACGCGACGGGTCCGGGTTCAGGGCGGTGATCGCGAGCCCGTCGGGGCTCACCCGCGCCCAGGCGACGGTGCCGGCCGCGTCGTCGGCGAGGAGGAACCGGAGGTCGCCGTCGCGCAGGACGGGCGTCGCGCCCCGGATCCGGCCGAGCTGCGCGTACCAGCGAACGAGGTCGCGGTCTCCGCCGTCGAGCGGGAACGTCCGGCGGTCGTCCGGATCCCCCGCCCCGGTCAGGCCGGCCTCGTCGCCGTAGTAGATCGTCGGGGCGCCGGGCATCGTGAACTGGACGAGGCTGGCCAGCCGCAGACGGGCGGTGCCGGTCGCCAGGTTCGCCGGCGCCTCCTTGCCGGCCGGATCGGCGGCCGGGGTGAGCGACCAGAGGGCACGCTCGGTGTCGTGGCTGTCGAGCAGGTTGAGGGCGCTCCAGGCGGCCGGGCGCGGGTAATCCTCGAGGATGGCGAGGATCCGGCCGGCGAACGTCGAGGGGGCGGCCGGCTCGGCACGGGCCGACCCCGCCCCGGACGGCGAACCTGCCGCAGCCGCCGACCCCGCCCCGGCCGACGACCCGGCGCCACGCTCCCCCGCCAGGTAGCCCAGGACCGCGTCGCGGAACCGGTAGTTCATCGTCGTGTCGGCCGTGTCGCCGCGGATGAACGGCAGGACGTCGGCCCGCTTCCAGAGCTCGCCGACGATCGCCGCGTCCGGCTGCTCGGCCTTCACCGCCGCCCGGAAGGCCGGCCAGAAGTCGGTCGGGAACGTGCCGTCGGGCATGACGTCGAGCCGCCAGCCGGCGGCCCCGTCGCGCAGCCAGGTGCGAGCGACGGCGTCCGGGGCGTCGTAGACCAGGCGCCGGACCGCCGGCTCGCGCTTCTGGAGGACGGGCAGGCTGTCGTACCCCTGCCAGGACAGGTAGTCCATCGTCCGGGGTCCCTTCGGCCCGGCGCACGGGCCACCGCCCGGGGCGTCGCGGAAGATGAACCAGCTCCGGTACGGCGAGTCGACGCCCTCGCATGCCCCGACCGCCGGGAAGTGGCCGTAGCGGTCGAAGTACGGGCTGTCGGAGCTGACGTGGTTGAAGACGCCGTCGAGGATGATCCGGATGCCGAGCCGGCCGGCCTCGGCGACGAGAGCGCGCCAGTCGGCCGCGGTCCCGAACCGGGGATCGATCGTCCGGTAGTCGCGGGTGTCGTAGGCGTGGTTCGAAGCGGCGGCGAAGATCGGGTTCAGGTAGAGGACGGTGACGCCCAGCCCGTGGAG
Organism: uncultured Anaerolineaceae bacterium; assembly: GCA_964388515.1. Classification (GTDB taxonomy): domain Bacteria; phylum Chloroflexota; class Limnocylindria; order Limnocylindrales; family CSP1-4; genus JAKAHU01. The sequence continues at coordinate 5,253 of CAYMBB010000016.1, read as the reverse complement.
GTAGCCGAGCCTGGAGCGGATACCGGCCAGGTCGCCGCCGAAGTAATCGCGCCCCCGGGGCGGTGTCTCGGGCAGCTCGCCCCACGCCCGGCGCCGGACCTGCGCCTCCGGGTCGGGCGGGTAGCCGTAGCGCGGCTCGTCGACGTTCGCGTCGTTGGTCGGGTCGCCGTTGGCGAACCGGTCCGGGAAGACCTGGTAGACGACGGCGTCCTGGAGCCACGACGGGGCCGCGAACCCCGGCACGAACGCGGTCAGGACCCAGCCCCGATCGGCATCGAACGGGGTCGCGATCCCCGGACCGCCCTCCACCCCGGCATCGTCGCCGTACCCGGCCGTCGCCGCGCCGTCGCGGACAGCGAACCGGTACCACCAGGTGACCGGTGCGTCCGGCGTGAGCGTCGCCGACCAGAGATCGCACCGCGCGCCCGGGGCGGGCTCGGGGGCTCCGCAGGCGATGTCGCTCACGGCGCGAGCCATCGCCACGTTGCGCATGCCCGAGGGGTCGGTCAGGCTGAGCTCAACCGCAGTCACGTCGTCGTGGACCGTGCGCAGCCGGATCGTTACCGAGGTCCCGGCCGGGACGGCCCCGCCCGGCGTTCGATAGAGGGTGTCGCGGCTGTCGTGATAGAGCCCGAGCAGGTCGATCTGCCCGTCACCGACGACGAGCTCGCTCGCCCCGGGACCGGGCGAGGACCCGACCGCCCGGGCGCCGGGCGGACCGACGACTCCCGTGCCAGCGACCCCCGCGACCACAGCCTCGGTCAGAGCGGCGGCGAGCAGCCCGAGGAGCGCGAGCGGCGCACGCCGGCGGGACGGACGACGGACGGCCATCGGGTCCTCGGCCCCCCGCTACCGGAGCAGGAGCCGGTCGAGCCGGCGCGCCACGACGGCCAGCCCGGCCAGACCCATGACCGCCAGGTAGGCGACATGGAACGCGATCGACGCGTCCAGCGCTCCGGTGGTGAGCTGGCGGAGGATCGCGACCCCCTGGTAGAGCGGGGTCAGCTCGACGATCGTCCGGACGGCATCCGGGTACGCCGTGATCGGATAGAACGTCGCCGAGAAGAGGAAGAGCGGCAGGGTGGCGACGAAGATGAAGTCGAAGTCCTGCCAGCTCCGGATCCAGGTCGTGGCCGCCATCCCGACCGCGGCGAAGGCAAAGCCGATGAGCAGCGCCGCCGGGACGGAGAGGACGACGAGGGGCGACGGGGCGAGGCCCAGGAGCAGGACGACGGCCAGGAAACCGAGCGCATAGAGCCCGCCCCGGATGAGCGACCAGGCGACCTCGCCGGACGCCACGTCACTGATCCCGAGCGGTGTCGAAAGGACCGCGTCGTACGTCCTGGCGTAGCGGAGCTTGAAGAAGACGTTGAACGTCGACTCGTAGATCGCGCCGTTCATCGCGCTCGTCGCCAGTAGCCCAGGGGCGACGAAGACCCCGTACGGGATCGGCTGACCGTCGGGCCCAGGCACGGTCCCGATCAGCGCGCCGAGGCCGAAGCCGATCCCGAGCAGGTAGAAGAGGGGCTCGAAGAAGCCGGAGACGATCACCAGCGGGGTCCGTCGGTAGACCATCAGGTTGCGCTCGACGAGGCGCCCGGCCCGGCCGCCGAAGACGAGCGGCGGGGCGATCCGACCGGCGACACTGGCCACGGTCGATCCTCCTATCGGACCAGGGCCCGACGGAAGGTCACCAGCGCGGCGAGGGTGCCGCCGACGATGAACGCGGCCAGGACGGCGACGTGGACGAGCGCGGCCGGCAGGTCCGTCCGCCCAAGGGCGAGACCGCGGGCGAGCTCCACCCCGTGCCAGAGCGGGGTGACCCAGGCGATCGGACGGATCACCGCCGGCAGCTGCTCGATCGGGAAGAACGTCCCGGAGAAGAGGAAGAGCGGCGTGATCCCGAACCGGAAGATCGCGTTGAAGCCCTGGTCGGTGCGCTGGGTGGCGGCGAAGGCGGCGATCGGGGCGGCGAAGGCGAGCCCGGTCAGGACCGCGGCCGGGACGGCGAGCAGGCCGAGCGGCGAGCGGACGAGGCCGAAGCCGGCCATGACCAGCAGGAAGACCCCGGTCACGAGGCCGAGCCGGACGGCGATCCAGCCGATCTCGCCGAGGACGATCCCCCGGATCGTGATCGGGGTCGCGAGCATCCCGTGGTAGGCCTTGTCCCAGACGAGGCGGCCCATGATCGGGTAGGTCGAGGCGAACCCGGCCGTCTGCATCGCCTGCGCGGCGAGCAGGCCGGGGGCGAGGAACGCCGCGTAGGGCACGCCGGCGAGCGGTCCCGAGGCCGTGCCCGCGGCGTCCACGAAGCGGCCCAGGCCGAAGCCCATCGAGGCGAGGAAGAAGACCGGGGCGAGGAACGTCATGACGACGCCCCCGCGCCACGTCCGGCGGTAGACGCGGGCGTTGTACTCGAGGACACGGAGCGCGGCGGTCACGTCCTGCCTCCCCCCCTACTCGACGAGCGAGCGGCCGGTGAGGCGGAGGAAGACGTCCTCGAGGGTCGAGCGCCGGACGAGGACCGCGTCGGGCCGCAGGCCCCGCTCGTGGACCGCGATCACGGCGGCCTCACCGTCGTCGGCATACAGAAGGACCCGGTCGGGCAGGCGCTCGATCCGCTCGGCCAGCCCGTCGAACTGGCCGTCGAGGGAGTCCTGGACGCCGGGCGGGAAGCGCAGCTCGGCCACCTCGCGGGTCGAATAGCGCTCGATCAGCTCGCGCGGCGAGCCTTCGGCCACGATCTTCGCCTTGTCCATGACGACGAGCCGGTCGCAGAGCTGCTCGGCCTCGTCCATGTAGTGGGTCGTGAGGACGAGCGTGACGCCCCGCTGCTTGAGGCGGTAGAGGCGGTCCCAGAGCAGGTGCCGGGCCTGCGGGTCGAGGCCGGTCGTCGGCTCGTCGAGGAGGAGCAGGTCGGGCTCGTTGATCAGCGAGCGGGCGATCGTCAGGCGACGCTTCATCCCGCCCGAGAGCGGTTCGACCTGGCTGTCGGCCCGGTCGAGGAGCTGGACGAAGTCGAGCAGCTCGTCCGCCCGCCGGCGCGCCTCCGCCCGCGAGAGGTCGAAGTAGCGCCCGTAGATGATCAGGTTCTCGCGGACGGTCAGCTCCATGTCGAGCGTGTCCTGCTGGGGCACGACGCCCAGGCGCGCCTTGATCCGGGCGCCGTCCGTGGACGGGTCGAGCCCGAGGACCCGGAGCGTGCCGGCCGTCACCGGCGAGACACAGCCGATCATCCGCATCGTGGAGGTCTTGCCGGCGCCGTTCGGGCCGAGGAAGCCGAACGCCTCGCCGGGCGCGACGTCGAAGTCGATCGCGTCGACGGCGGTGAATCCCCCGAAGCGCTTCGTCAGGCCGCGGGCGTGGATGAGGGCAGTCGCCGGATCCGGGGTCTGGGTCATGGGCCCGGGCATCGTACCGCAGGGATCCGTGATCTCGCCCCTGGCCAGGCCCCGAGCCAATCGCCACGGACCGTGGTCGCGGTGATCGCTGGCGTCTGGTGAGGCCCGAGTCACACGGGCATGCCCCTCGCCTCAGGGGGGAGGTTCGGCCTCCAGGTCCAGCACCCGGGTGGCGATCGAGATGATGTGGGTGTCGTGTGACGCGACGAGCAGCCCGTGGCCATCGTCGGCCAACTGCTGCAGCTGCTCGGCGAGCGCATCGGCGGTGCGCCGGTCCAGGTTGGCGGTGGGTTCGTCCACGATCAGGAGCGGCGGGTCCGCGTAGAGCGCCCGGGCGAGCGCCACCCGCTGCTGCTCGCCGCCCGAGAGGTGGCCTGGGTAGTGACGTGCCCGATCGGCGAGCCCCTGCTGCGCGAGGAGCTCGAGAGCTCGCTTCCGCCCGTCGCGCACCCCGCGCGGAACGCTCTGTAGCGCGACGTTCTCGGCCGCGGTGAGGGTCTCGATGAGCGCCGCGTTCTGGAAGACGATCCCGACAGCTCGACCGCGGATCCGGACGAGTCGGTCGTCGTCGAGGTCGTCGAGCGCCACTTCGTTCCAGTGTACATCGCCGGCCGTAGGCCGGAGCAGTCCTGCCGCGATATGGAGCAACGTCGTCTTGCCCGAGCCCGATCTCCCGGCGACGACCACGAGCTCGCCTCTAGCGACGGTCAGGTCGATCGCCTCGAAGACCCGCAGCGGCTCGCCGTGATCGCGGCCGGGGTAGGTCATGGCGACCCCGCGGAGGGCGAGGAGCGGACGATCGCTCACCGGCTCTGCCAGGGCGACGGGATCGACGTCTCGCTCAGGCATCGCGGCCGTCCGGAAGTCGAAGGCTCGCGAGTCGGCCCCACAGCATGACGGAGAGGGCGAGTCCGCCGGCGAGGGCCGCGACCAGGCGCACGGGCACGTCCGAGCCCCCGATCTGGCCGGCCGTGACGGAGGCGAGACCGGCGGCCAGGAGCGCGGCGGGCAGGGCGAGCCCGAACCGGGTCCAGGCCAGCATCTGCGCGATGTCACCGCCAGTCCAGCCACTCGCGTGAAGCACGCGAAGCTCGGCTTGTCGGGCGGCAAGATCGAGCCGCAAGGCGAGGAGCGTGAAGGCCAGGGTGCCCAGGCCGACGAGGGCGAGGAGCGCCAGCTGATAGGGCGCCAGCCGCTCGGCGAGCGTGGCGGCGAGGAGGGTCGGGCCGACCCTCGCGCCGACGCTGGCCAGGACCGCGAGTCCGGGCGCGATCGACGCCGCCGCCAGGGCCAGGCCGATCACGATCGTGGCCGAGCGCCAGGGGTGGGCGAGGAGCGAGCGCAGGGCGTATGTCCGGAGCCCGCCCACCATCGGGCTGACGCGTCGGACCGGGACGACCACGTCGCCCGCGGCAAGACGGCCGACCGACGGCCGCACTGCCATCGCCGCCACGAGGCCCGCGACGACGAACAGCGTGCCGCCGTAGACCGCCACCGCGAGCCCCAGCGGCTCGCGGGCCGAGGCGGCCCAGCCGGCGAGGCCGAGGGCCAGGACGATCGCGCCCGCGACCGTCGACTCGCCCACCTGCCAGCGCACGATCGAGGCACGCCGCCAGCCGGCCGCGGCGAGGATCGCCGCCTCGCGCGAGCGCGCCGCGGCCGCCACGAGCTGGGTCCCGGCGACGACGACCGTCACCCCGAGGAGGGCGAGGAGGAGGAGCGCCAGGTTCGTTTCGCCGAGGGCCCGCTCGACCCGGGGCGCGGCGCCCAGGGTCGTCCAGTTCTGGCGGACCCAGCCGAGGTCCTTCGGAGGATCGGCGCTCGTGTCGTAGGCCGGGACGTAGACGTCGAC
>CAYMBB010000015.1:14274-18687 GCA_964388515.1 uncultured Anaerolineaceae bacterium | reverse complement strand
GGCCATGAACTGGTTGAGCGGGAACGGACCCCATGGATTCGGCGCCGGCAGGCCGTGGCCGGTCGAGCGGCGACCCTCGCGCCCGGCCGTGTAGGCGTCGTACACGACCTCGCGGCAGATCCCGTTCTCGACGAGCACGACGCGCTGCTTGCCCACGCCCTCGTAGTCGAAGGCCATCGGCAACCCGGCCGGGTCGAGCCCGTCGTCGTGGATCGAGACGAGCTCCGAGCCGATCCGTCGCCCCGGCTCGAAAAACGAGCGCCCCTCCTGGACGGCGAGGGCCGAGAACCCGACGTAGCCGAGCATGTCGAGGATGTCGACGACGGCGTACTCCTCGAGCACGACCGGGTAGTCGCCGGGCGCGAGGTCGACCGGGTGGCGCGACGCTCGCGCCCGCTCCGCCGCTTCCCGGCCGAGCGCCGGCGGATCGATCGTCGAGGCGTCGACCGCGCACGCCTCGGCATAGCCGGTCCCATCGTCGGGGCCCATGACCACGGTCAGGAGCTGCGAGGTCGTCCGTGCCTGGGCGGCCCGGACACCGAGCGTGTTGGCGACGGCGACCGACTCGACCGAGGTCGCGAACGAGCCGAAGGCGAGGCCACCGGTCGCGTCGGCGGCGGCGATGACGGCACGCACGCCGTCGACTCGGAACTCCGGCGTCGCGGCCGCTGTCTCCGGCGCGAACGCCCCCTCGAGAGGCGGGATCGGGCTCGGCCCCGGGAGCGAGACGAAGTCCTCGAGCTCCTCCACCTGGCGGGCGATCCGTCCGGCCGTCTCGGCCAGCCGGCGCAGGGACTCGTCGTCGAGCCGTCCGCTCGAGGCGACCCCGATCCGCTTGCCGATCACGAAGCGGAGGTTCAGCCGGGCGTTCGTCTCGGCCACGTTCTGGTGGATCTCGCTGTTGGCGAACCGGGTCAGCGCGGAGTCCTCGGCGGTGACGAGCGCCTCGGCCTGGCTGGCGCCTTCGGCCTCGGCGAAGCGGAGGGCCCGCTCGGCGATGGCCAGCCAGCGAGCCGGGTCGGCCGTCATCCCCGCCACTTGCCGACTCCCACCTGGACGTTCCGGAACCGGGCGCCGCTCACCCCGTGGCCCACGTGGCCGACCTGGCCAGGCTCGCCCTTGCCGCAGTTCGGCGTCCCGAACATCCGGTAGCTGCGCTCGTCGGCGACGGCGTCGCACGAGCGCCAGAACTCGGGCGTGATCCCGGTGTAGGTCGGGTTCTTCAGCATCCGGCCGAGCTTGCCCCTCTTCACCTCCCAGGCGACCTCGGTCGCGAACTGGAAGTTCAGGCGGCGGTCGTCGATCGACCAGCTCCGGTTGGTCACCAGGTAGAGGCCGTCGTCCGTGTCGGCGATGATGTCGGCCAAGCTCATCCCGGGCCTGGGCAGCAGGTTCACGTTCGTCATCCGGATGAGCGGGATCCGGTTCCAGCCGTCGGCCCGCATCGCCCCGCCGCTCCGCCGCCCGATCCGCGGCGCGGTCTCGCGCGACGAGAGGTAGCCGACGAAGATCCCCTCCTTCACGAGCGGGACCGCCTGCGCGGCGACGCCCTCGTCGTCCCAGCCGAACGTGCCCAGGCCGCCCGGCGCGGTCGCGTCGGCGACGATGTCGATCAGGTCCGAGCCGTAGCGGAAGCCCGATTCGAGCTTGTCGGTGGTCAGGAAGCTCGTCCCGGCGTATGAGGCCTCGGTGCCGAAGACCCGGTCCAGCTCGGTCGGGTGGCCGCAGCTCTCGTGGACCTGGAGGTAGAGCTGGCTCGGGTCGAGGATGACCGTCGTCCGGCCGGGCGGGCACTGCGGAGCGCGGAGCAGCTCGACCGTCTCGGTCGCGATTCGTCCGGCCTGCTCGCGCAGGCCGAGGCCGCGGACGTGCTCGTAGCCCGCTGCCCGCCAGGCGCCGGCGTCGATCGGGAAGCTGCGCCGCTGGTGCTCGTCGCCCTCGACCGCGTTCGCCTCCACCCCCGATCCGATGTGGGTGATCACCTGCTCGGTGAAGCTGCCGTCGCTGGCGGCGAACGTCTTCCACTCGCGCTGGGCCGCGTACGAGGACTCGGTGAAGGCGATCCCCTTGACCCGCCGCAGCTCCTCGTCGGCCGCCAGCAGGTCGCCGATCTTCTCCTCGATCGGGACGGCAAACGGGTCGACCTCGATGGGCGTCTCGTAACGGCCATGGGCGGGCGGTCGATCGTCGAGCACGACCGGCCGGCGAAGCGCGGTCGCGGACGCCCTGGCGATCCGGACGGCGTCGGCGGCGACCCGGTCAACCTCGGCCGCGTCGAGCCGGTGCGAGCTGGCGAACCCCCACGCGCCGTCGACGATGACGCGAACGCCGAACCCCTCGCTCTCGGCCGACGAGGCGGCCTCGACCCGGCCGGTCTTGACCGCGATCGACTCCTCGAGGCGGCGGACGATCCGGATGTCGGCGTACGTCGCGCCGAGCCCGGTGGCCGTGTCGAGGGCGCGGTCAGTGAGGTCCTTCATGGGATGGCGTCAGGGTAGCACCCTCTAGCCCGGCGACGGCGGCCGATGGACGACCGAGGGGTGGCCTGTCGCCCGCCCCCGTTCGTCTCCGGGCGCCGCCCCGCGTGGTCCGCCCGGTTCCGGCGCATAACCGGACCCACGGACTGGTACGCGGAGGCGGCGGTTGCCCGGACCGCGGAGCGAGCCGCCGACCGGCTGGATCTGGCGCACAACCGCGGCTCCTGACTGGAAGCGCCCGAATTGACCTCGACCCATGGAGCTCGAGCCTCCGGTGCCAGGGCAGACTCCGCGTAGCAGTCCCTGTTTGAGGGATTGCGCCATCTCGTCGCTACTCGCGAAGCTTCCCGCGGCCACTCGCGACGGCCGGGGCGTAGACGGGCAATCTCGCGCCTGCGATGATCGGCGTCCGACGCGACGGCCGTCCACCCGACTGGCCGATCGAGAGAGGGGGTCGTGATGCCGCACAGGTGACCGCGATGAAACTCCATTCTCGACAGCACGTCCTTCTCCTCTCCCTCGGCCTTGCTGTCATTGGTGGCGGTGCGCTGGTCGGATCCCAGGCCCTCTCGTCGCGATCGGACCGGGAAGAGACGGCACAGTTGGCCCCGCTTGGACGATCCGGGACCAGCCCCTCGACGGCGACGACGTCCGAGACACCCGAGCGCCGTCTCCTTCTGGACGGCCTGGAACAGCCCGCTCGCCCGCCGTCACCGGCGGCGAGCACCGCGCTGCCAGAGTGTCCGTCGGCGGACGATCATGCCCGGGCCGACTGCTTCTGGGCCCTTGTCCGCGTCGAGGGCATGGGTGCCGAGGTGTTCGGCACGCTCGAGGAATCGGCCCGCTCGGCTGACCTCGTGGTCGTCGGACGGATCACCGAGGTTACGAAGGGTCGCGAGTGGGTGGCGAACCCCGCCTACCTGGGCATCCCCGAACTCGCCGACGTCGCCTACGCGCGGTTCGCCACGGCCTGGATCGAGCCGGAAGCGGTCCTCGGCAGCCCGCGCGTGCCGGTCCAGCTGGATCGTGTTCCGCTGGAGCTCGATCTCCTGCGGGCGGATCTTCTGCCCGAGCTCGTGGCGAACGTCCCCCGAGAGCGGGCAATCTTCTTCCTGCGCGACAAGGCCGACCATGGCGCGGCACCGGGTGAATACTTCAGGTTCATGAACTTCACACAGGGGCTGATGCGTGAGCTCGACGGCAGGGTCGAAACCTTCCCGACCGGCCCGGATCAATTCCTCTCCCAGCTGAGCGGCCAGCCGTTCGGCGACGTGATTGCGCGACTGAAGGCGATCCTCGCCGCGCCCTGAGCGAGGCTGCCGAGGCGGGCGCGTCGGCGACGATCCCGAGTCCCGGACGCCCGCTACACTCGGGCGGTGACGAGCAGTGAGAGACGATCCGGCCTGGCCCGGCGCGGCCGGTTCATCACGATCGAGGGCCCCGACGGGAGCGGCAAGACGCTCCAGGCGGAGCGGCTCCATGCCCTCGCGGTGGCGCGCGGCGTGCCCTGTGTCCTGACCCGGGAGCCAGGCGGCACGTGGGCCGGTGAGCGGATCCGCGAGATTCTCCTCGGCGCCTCGTCGACGAACGAGCGGATCTCGCCCCGAGCGGACGCCCTGCTCTTCAGCGCGGCGCGGGCCCAGCTGATCGCGGAGGTCGTGGAGCCGGCGCTCGCGCGCGGGGAGCTCGTGATCGACGCCCGTCACGCCGATTCGACGCTCGCCTACCAGGGCTTCGGGCGTGGCCTGGACGTCGACGAGCTGCGCGCGATCCAGCGCTTCGCCACGGCCGGTCTCGTGCCCGACCTGACGATCCTGCTCGACCTGCCGGTCGAGCTCGGTCTGGCCCGCAAGGCGGCCGCGGACGAGAACCGGTTCGAGGTGGGGTTCGACCTCGACTTCCACCGCCGCGTCCGCGACGGCTACCTGGCCCTGGC
>CAYMBB010000015.1:7808-14174 GCA_964388515.1 uncultured Anaerolineaceae bacterium | reverse complement strand
GCCGAACCCGCCGTCGCGATCCGGCCCGGACCAGCGGCACGAGCCGCCTCGAGCGCGGCCTGGGCGGCCGCGAGCAGTTCGTCGGCGCTCGTCCCGTCGGCCGGGAAGCGGGCGATCCCGGCCGAGACGCTGACGACGTGGCCGTTCACCGGTTCGAGCCGGGCGATCCGGTCGAGGACGCGGCGGGCGACCGTCGAGCCGGCCGAGCCGGGGGCGATCAGGACGAACTCGTCGCCTCCATAGCGGGCGATCGTGTCGACGAGCCGGACCGACTCGGCCAGCACGGCCGCCACCTGGCGGAGGATGTCGTCGCCCGTCTCGTGGCCGGCCGTGGCGTTGATCGCCCCGAAGGCATCGACGTCGAAGACCGCCACCGACACTTCGCCGCCCTGGCGACCGGCGCGGGCGAGCTCCAGCTCGAGCATCCGGTCGAACGTCCGGCGGTTGGCCAGCCCGGTCAGCGGGTCGGTGTGGGCGATCCGCTCGAACCACTCGGAGCGCTCGCTGATCAACGAGGCGAGGTGGGCCCGGTCGACCGCGACGGCGAGCAGGTCGGCCGCGGCCCGGACGACGGCCTCGTCCGCCTCGTCCAGGGCATACGGTGCGGGCCAGCTGAACGAGACGACGCCGAGCGGCAGGTCGAGGCCATGGCGAACGACGACGAGGGGTACGTCCGTGGCGACGACGAGCGCGTCGTCCGGGCCGACCTCCTCCCGACCGAAGACCGCGCTCAGGTCCCGCGCCGCGGCCGCGATCGGGTGGTCCGGGTCACCGACCGCCCCCTCGAGCGCGGCCAGCGACTCCTCGTCCAGGCCGACGGCGCTCGCGAGCTGCAGCTCCGGCCGGTCCGGATGACGAAGGAAGACCATGCCGCTCGACGCGCCGACCGCCCGGCAGGCGACCTGCAGGATCCCGGCAAGCGTGGCGTCGAGGTCCGTCGCGCGGGCGAGCAGGTCGGCGGCCTCGGTCAGGGCGCGCAGCTGGTCTTCGCCGGTCGGGCGATCGATCGGTCGTTCGGTCGACACGCATCCCTCCTCGCGGGAGTGTCGGGCCGGAGCCCCGTGGCTGTCCGGCTCTGGTGGGTCGCCGGGCCCCTCGGTCGGCGCTGGTGCCACGGCCCGGTCTCGGGTCGTGGCCGGTGATTCGCGCATTGTACGGCCACCCTATACTCGCGCGGTGAAGCTCGTTGTCGCTATCGTCCACAACGAAGACGCCGGCGCCCTCGTCGATGCTCTCCTCGAGCGCGAGTATCGGACGACCCGCCTCCACAGCTCGGGCGGCTTCCTGAAGCAGTCGAACGCGACGGTGCTCGTCGGCGTCGAGGACGAGCGGGTCGAGGACGTGCTGGGGATCGTGCGCGACAACTGCCATGCCCGGACCCAGCTCGTCAACCCGATGCCGCCGATCATGGAGCCGGGCGAGTTCTTCATGCCCTACCCGCTCGAGGTCGAGGTCGGCGGGGCGACCGTCTTCGTCGTCCCGGTCGAGCGCTTCGAGCGCCTGTAGCGACACGACGTCGATGTCCCGGTCGGCGGGCATCCGGCCCCGACGCGCTCCTGCCGCCGGGGTGCTCTCGACGCCGGGCGGCAGCCGATGAGCCTGCGGCCTGACCTCGTCGAGTGCTGGGTCTTCCGGGTGCGCGACCCGGGGGGCCTCGAGATCCTCCTGATCCGCCGGGCCGCCGGGCGGATCTTCCGTGGCCTCTGGCAGTGCGTCACCGGGGGGATCGAGCCCGGCGAGCGAGTCCCGGCCGCGGCCCTGCGCGAGGTGGCCGAGGAGACCGGGCTCGGCGCGGAGGCGATCGAGGCGTTCTACGACCTCGACCAGGTCGCCTCGTTCTACGACGAGGGGTCGGACGCCGTCGTCGTCAGCGCGATCTTCGCCGTCCGCATCCGGCCGGGGGCCGAGCCGGTCCTGTCCCACGAGCACGACGCCCACCGCTGGGTGACGCCCGACGAGGCGCTCCGGCTCGTGATCTGGCCCTCGTACGCCGAGTCGATCCGCCGGATCCGCGAGCAGCTCCTCGATCCTGAGCTGGCACCCTGGTTCGAGATGAGCCTGGCCGGGGAGCGCAAGGCCCGCTGACGATTCCGGCTCGCCCGGTGGCGATCCCGGCTCGCCCGAGAGTCCCGGCTCGCCCGGGTGGCCGCCGATGGTAGACTCAGCCGCAACCTGCCGACCCCCGGCGCGCAAGAGGAGAGGCCGAGTTGCTCCACGAGTCCGACGTCCCGGTCATCGAGTCCGGCACCCAGGCCGGTGCCGCCCGGCGCCGGATCTTCCGCTCGAAGGTCGACCACCTCCGCCCGACCTACGGGTTCGAGGACGTCTCGCTCGCCCCCGGCGTGAACACGGTCGAGCCGAGTGATGTCGACCTCGCCCAGACGTTCGCCGGCCTCCCGCTCGCGATCCCGGTCCTGGCGGCCGCGATGGACGCCGTCGTCGATCCCCGTTTCGCCGGTGCCCTGGCCCGGCTTGGCGGTCTCGCGGTCCTCAACCTCGAGGGCGTCCAGGCGCGCTACGACGATCCTGACGCCGTCCTCGCCCGGATCGCATCCGCCCCCGACGGCGAGGTCCAGGAGCTGCTCGCCGAGGCGTACGCCGCGCCGATCCGCGAGGAGCTGATCGCCCGCCGGATCGAGGAGATCCACGCCACCGGCTCGCGCGCCGCGGTCGCGGCGACGCCGGCCGCCGCGCGTCGCTTCGGGCCGTTCTGCGCCGAGCATGGGGCGGACCTCTTCCTCGTCCAGAGCCAGGTGAGCAGCGCCCGCCACCTCGCCACCGGCTACGACCCGCTCGAGCTGGCAGACTTCACCCGGTTCATGCCGATCCCGGTCGCGGTCGGCAACACGACGAACGCGGAGGCCGCCTTCGCGCTCATGGAGCAGGGCGCCGCGGCGGTTTTCGTCGGCGTGGGGCCGGGCGCCGCCTGCACGACCCGCGAGGTGCTCGGGATCGGCGTCCCGCAGGTGACCGCGGTGAGCGACGTTGCGGCCGCCCGTGACGCCTACGTCGCCGAGACCGGCCGCTACGTCCCGGTCGTCGCCGACGGCGGGATGCGCCGCGGTGGCGAGATCGCCAAGGCGATCGCCGCCGGAGCCGACGCCGTGATGCTTGGCTCGCCGCTCGCCCGGGCCGAGGAGGCGCCCGGCCGGGGCACGAACTGGGGGATGGCCGCCCCCTCGCCGACGCTCCCGCGCGGGACGCGGATCCGGGTCGGGACGGTCGGGACGCTCGAGCGGATCCTCCTCGGGCCGGCCCGCGTGACCGACGGCTCGGAGAACCTGGTCGGTGCGCTCCGCCAGTCGATGGCCGCCCTCGGGGCGCGGACGATCCGCGAGATGCAGCAGGTCGAGATCGTCTACGCGCCGGCCGTGGTGACCGAGGGCAAGTCCTGGCAGCGCGGGCGCTGACGGTCGAGAGGCCACGCTCGTCGTGGGGCCTTGCGGCGGAACAGGGCCGCGCAGCCGTCTCCAGGCAGGGGAGGCGGAAAGCGCTGACACGGGTTCCTGATCAACGCGGGCTGGGAGAGTCCTTGTCCTGGTCCTGCATTACCCAGCATCCTGAGTAAACCTACTCAGCGTATTGAGCACTCTGTCAGAACCATACCGTCGCCCTCAGGCTGCCGTCCTCGCCGCTCGTCTTCCTCCTTCAGCCCGTCGAGCACTGGGTGGTGCCGTGACCTTGCGGGGTGCGCAGTGAGCACCACGGGTTGGCGGCCTGATCGTGTGGGGTGCGCAGTCGGGGCGACCTGCGTCAGAACCTGCGCCTGGATCAGGTAGGGAGCGGGCGCGATCGGTAGACTCCGGTGAGTGACGACCCGGAACTCCGACCCTGGATCCGCACCCGCGCCGGGTGTCGAGCCCCGGCCGACGCCCGAGCCGGCACCAGGCGACCCTGAGCCGACGCTCTACGACGCCGTGGGCGGGATGCCCTTCTTCGAGGCGCTCGTCGATCGGTTCTACGAGGGTGTCGCGGCCGACCCGGTCCTCCTGCGTCTGTACCCCGAGCCGGGTGACCTGGCCCCAGCGCGCCGTCGCCTCAGCCTCTTCCTCGCCCAGTACTGGGGCGGCCCGACGACCTACTCCGACGAGCGCGGCCATCCGCGCCTGCGGGCCCGCCACTTCCCGTTCGCGATCGGCCCGCTGGAGCGGGACCGCTGGCTCGTCCATATGCGCGCCGCGATCGCCCGTCTCGACCCGCCCCCGGAGATCGCGGCCCGTCTCCACGCCTACTTCGACATGGCCGCCGAGGCGATGCGCAACCAGGACTGACCCGACGCGTGTCGTCCGGGGCACCACGCCGCCGCGGGCCGGCGGTCCGTCGGACGCCAATTGCTGCGAAATCGTAGTACGAGATCGCAGGAATCACGGCGAGGAGGAGAAGATCCGGCGGGAACGGCCGGCGTACCCAACCCGGCACGATCGCCCGAGACGATCGCCCCGGCTCGTGCGCCCGCGCCGTTACACTTGCCCGAGCGGCAGGTCGGCGCGGACGGGCGGCCACTGGCAGCGCGGGAGGTGGCGATTGAGCGACGAGGAGATGACGGACCGGCAGCCGGGCGATGGTGCCGCGCCGGCTGGCAACGCCCCGCCCAACCACGAGCGGCCGCCGAGGCCCCAGCGGGGCAAGACCGTCCACGGCGAGATCGCGAACGCCGGCCATCGGGTCCTCGCCCCCGACGACGCGGAGGTCGAGGCGTACCTCGAGGCCGCTCTCAAGGCGCCCGCCCCGGAGCGTTCGCCGGAGGATCGTCCGGGCGGCGGCGTCCCGCGCGGCGAGCCGTCCGCCTCGGAGCCGGACACGGTCATCGTCCTCGACTTCGGCAGCCAGTACGCCCAGCTGATCGCCCGCCGCGTCCGCGAGCTCCACGTCTACTCCGAGCTCCTGCCGCACGACACGCCGTGGGCCGAGATCGAGCGCCGCCGGCCGAAGGCGATCATCCTCTCCGGCGGTCCGTCGAGCGTCTACGACGAGGGCGCGCCGCGCCCGGACCCGGCGATCTGGTCCGGGCGGATCCCCGTTCTGGGCATCTGCTACGGCCTGCAGCTGATGGCCCACGAGCTCGGGGGCGAGGTGATCCCGGCGACCCGCCGCGAGTACGGCCCGGCGACGGTGACGATCACGAACGAGGACGGTCTCTTCCGGGGGATCGACCGCGAGCAGCCGGTCTGGATGAGCCACGGCGACTCGATCGTCCGTCCACCGGAGGGCTTCACGGCCACCGCCCAGACAGATTCGACCCCCTTCGCCGGGCTCGCCGACCCGGTCCGCCGGATGTTCGGGATCCAGTTCCACCCCGAGGTCGTCCACACCCCGCGCGGCCGGGAGATCCTGCGCAACTTCGTCGTCGAGATCGCCGGCGCCCGGCCGACCTGGACGGCGGCGAACTTCATCGACTCGACGGTGGCCGAGATCCGCTCGCGGGTGGACGCCCACGCCCACGCCACCGGCTCGGACGGGCTGGTCATCTGCGCCCTCTCCGGCGGTGTCGATTCGGCGGTCGCCGCCGCTCTCGTCCACCGGGCCGTCGGCGATCGCCTGACTTGCATCTACGTCGACCACGGGCTGATGCGCAAGCGCGAGTCGGAGCTCCTGCGCACGACGTTCGAGCAGAACCTCGGCATGCGCCTGGTGATGGTCGACGCGCGCGAGCGCTTCCTTGCCCGGCTGGCCGGTGTCGTCGACCCCGAGCAGAAGCGCAGGATCATCGGCGACGAGTTCATCCGGGTCTTCGAGGAGGAGGCGGCGAAGATCTCGGCCTCGGGGCGGATCGACTTCCTCACCCAGGGCACGCTCTATCCCGACGTCATCGAGTCGGCGACCTCCGAGACGAAGGCGGCCCAGAAGATCAAGACCCACCATAACGTCGGCGGGCTGCCAGCCGACCTGCGCTTCCGGCTGATCGAACCGCTCCGCTACCTGTTCAAGGACGAGGTCCGGACGGTCGGCCTCGAGCTCGGCCTGCCCGAGGCGATGGTCCTGCGCCAGCCGTTCCCGGGGCCAGGCCTCGCGATCCGGATCATCGGCGAGGTGACCGCCGATCGGCTCGACACGCTCCGCGAGGCCGACTGGATCGTGATCGACGAGATCAAGGCGGCCGGTCTCTACCGCTCGCTCTGGCAGTCGTTCGCCATCCTCACCCCGGTCCGGAGCGTCGGCGTGATGGGCGACGGGCGGACGTACGCGAACGTCGTCGCCGTCCGGGCGGTCACGTCCGAGGACGGGATGACCGCCGACTGGGCGAAGCTGCCCTACGACGTCCTGGGGCGGATCTCGTCGCGGATCGTGAACGAGGTGCCGGGCGTCAACCGGGTCGTCTACGACATCAGCTCCAAGCCGCCGGCGACGATCGAGTGGGAGTGAGCG
>CAYMBB010000015.1:6406-7708 GCA_964388515.1 uncultured Anaerolineaceae bacterium | reverse complement strand
GGTCACCCGCCCCCGATGGGACCTTCGAGGGGTTCGCGACCCTCGTCCGCGCGCTAGAGTGCGCGCATGGACGACGCGACCGCGGGAGTCGGTTCGGCGGGCCCCCGCTGCCCGTGGTGCTCGGGCGTGCTGGACTCGGCTGACGCCGCCGCCTGCCCGTCGTGCGGGGCGACGCTCACGAGCCAGGCCGAGCCGCAGATCCCGGGTCTGACGATGGTCGTCGCCGCGCCGTCCGCGCGTCTCGACCGACCGCCGAAGCGGAGCCGACTGCTCCGGTGGTTGAGTGGCGAACCGGCCGAGGAGACCATCGCCCCGGGTGCTCGCGGCTCGCTCGCCCCGCCACCGGACGAGGTTCGCCGCGAGATCCGTCGGCTCGAGCTGGAGGCCCACCTGCGGAACACGGCCGCCGAGGCGAGCGCGCTTGCCGCCCAGGAGGCGCTCGCGGCACGGGCGGCCGACGACGCTGCCGCCGCCGAGGCGACCCTCGAAGCGGCGCGCAACCTCGCCGCCGACGCGCGGGCCGTGAGCGAGGCCCCCGCTGACGGCACGCCCGCGGGCGACGCCCGTGCGGGCGACGTGCCTGCCGCCGACGCGCGGGCCGAGGAGTGACCGACCGCCTTCCTCCGCCCGGGCCCTCCTACGTCCCCGAGCAGGAGGTCCGGATCGGCGACCGCCGCTTCCGGGCCGGCGTCGGCGAGCCAACGACGCTCGCCGATGACTGGTGGGTGGGCCTGCTGTGGGTCGCGGACGAGGCCGGGCTGGTCACGTTCCGCCAGGTTGCGCCCGACGCCGGCCCGCCGGCCGATCCACCGCTCGTCCGGCTCGGCCCGCTCGTCGCCGGCGCGCTCTCGGGGATGATCCTCGAGGAGGACGGGCGCCAGATGCTCCGGCTCCGGCTCGCTGTCCCCCCGCCCGACGAACGACTCTCCTGGGAGGCGCCGCTGGTCGTGCTGTCCGCCTTCAGGTGGGAGCCGATGCGCGCGGCGACGATGGACCCGATGGAGATCGCCGAGGCGGTTCTGGCCGCGTTCCGCCGGTCGGTCGAAGGACTGCGTCGTCGCTGACGGCCTCCGGCCTCGCCCTGCCGGGCTGCCGAGGTCCGGCGGTGGTGCGGGACCGCTCAGGGTAGACTCCGCCCAGCAGATGAAGGACCTCTTCGACGAGTTCATGGAGGAACTGCGGCGCCGCGCCGAGGCGGAAGCCGGGGGACGACCGCGCCCGGAGGCCGCGCACGGCGCCGGCGATGCCGAGGGTGCCGGCGATGCCGAGGGTGCCGGCGATGCCGGCGATGCCGGCGATGCC
>CAYMBB010000015.1:0-6306 GCA_964388515.1 uncultured Anaerolineaceae bacterium | reverse complement strand
GAGGGCACCGAGGAACCGCCGGAGACGGGACGCCCGACGGGGACCGGACGAAGACGGGCGGCCGGCCGACCCGGCGGCGGCCGCCGCGGACCCGGCGGGCCCGATGACGGGGCCGGCCTCGGCGGTCGGGCAGCGGAGGCCGGCCGGCGCTTCGGCCTCGGCTTCGCGATCATCGTCGTGGTCGCGATCGTCGCCCTGGCCAGTTTCGGGCTCGATCTCTGGACCGATGTCATCTGGTACACGAGCGTCGGCTTCGAGGGTGTCTTCTGGACCCGGTTGGGGACCCAGGGCGCGCTCTTCGCGGGCGGCCTGGCGATCGCGCTGATCGCCCTGTTCGGCAATCTCTGGCTCGCCGGCCGGCTCTCGCCACCGCCCGAGGCGGGCCGGCGCGGCACGCTCCAGGGCCTGTTCGACCGACTCGGCGAGGCGAGCCGGAGCGCGGGCGGTGGCTGGACGGGTCCGGGCCCGGGCGGGCCGGACGAGGCGGGCGGCCCGTTCGGGGGCTGGGGTTCGTCCGGCGGACCGGGTCGTCGCCCGCCGGGCGGTCGTCCACCTGGTCCGCGTCCGATCGTGATCGAGGGCGAGGAGCTGCCGGACCTCGCTCCGCTCGGCAACGTGATCATCGCCGGCGTGGCGATCCTCTTCGCCCTCGGCATCGCCGGCGCCGCAAGCGGGGCGTGGGAGACGATCCTCCTGTTCCAGCACCGGGTGCCCTACGCGGCCACGGGGCCGGCCGTGACCGACCCGATCTTCGGCCGTGACATCGGCTTCTTCCTGTTCGATCTCCCGTTCTTCCGGCTCGTCCAGGCGCTCGCGAACGCGTTGCTGCTCGGTGCCCTGCTGGTCAGCCTCGGGCGCTACCTCGTTGGCGCCCTGCGCGGCAGCCTCGTCTTCTCGACCCCGGTCCGGGTCCACCTCGCCGTCCTCGCCGGCCTCTACCTGGTCTCGGTCGCCGCCGGCTACCAGCTCGACAAGCTCGAGCTCGTCTACAGCGCCCGGGGCGTGGCGACCGGGGTGAGCTACACCGACGCGAACGCTCAGTTCATCGCCCTCGACGTCCTGACCGTGATCGCCGCCCTGTCCGCGGCGTTCCTCGTCGGCGGCGCGTTCACCCGGATGCTCTGGCCGCTGGGCATGGCGGTCGGGATCTGGCTCGTCGCCTCGCTCGTCCTCGGCCAGCTCTACCCCGAGTTCGTCCAGCGCTTCACGGTCGAGCCGAACCAGTTCGCCCAGGAGCGCCCGTACATCGCCAACAACATCGCCATGACCAGGCTGGCCTACGGGCTCGACCGCTGGGAGCGGCGGGACTACGGCGGCGAGGCGCCGCTCACCGCGGCCGCCGTCGAGCGGGAGAAGGACACCTTCGACAACGCCCGGGTGTGGGACTACCGGCCGCTGCGGGACGTGCTCGACCAGCTCCAGACCGTCCGCCAGTACTACGACTTCGTCGACGTCGACACCGATCGCTACCGGATCGGCGGCACCGAGCGCCAGGTGATGCTCTCGGCCCGCGAGCTGGCGCCCGAGAAGAACCCCCAGGCGAACTCCTGGGTGAACCAGCGAATCACGTTCACCCACGGCGTCGGCCTGGCGATGGCCCCGGTAAACGAGGCGACCGATGCCGGCCGCCCGGTCCTGTTCATCAAGGACCTGCCCCCCGTCTCGACCCCGGGCGCGCCGGTCGTCGGGCAGTTCCGGATCTACTTCGGCGAGCGCCCGAGCGACTACGTCATCGTCGGCGCCCGCCAGCCCGAGTTCGACTACCCGTTCGGCACGGCCAGCGACGGCGACCCCGGCGCGGGCCAGACGACCAGCTGGACGGGGACGACGGGGATCCGCCTGGAGAACACGCTCACCCGGCTCCTGTTCGCCGCCCGCTTCCGTGACCTCAACCTGCTGATCAGCGACCAGGTGACCGCCCAGAGCCAGCTCCTCTTCCATCGCTCGCTCGGCGACCGGCTGCAGCTGATCGCGCCGTTCCTGCGCTATGACCGGGACCCGTATCTCGTCGTCGGCGACGATGGGCGACTGGTCTGGATCCAGGACGCGTACACGGTCAGCGACCGCTTCCCGAACGCCCAGTACTTCGACCCGACGACGCTGCCGGGCGGGACCGGGCTGGGCGAGGCGCCGATCAACTACCTGCGCAACAGCGTCAAGGTGGTGATGGACGCCTATGACGGCCGGATGACGTTCTACGCCGCCGACCCGAGCGACCCGATCCTGCGTGCCTACCAGGGCGTCTTCCCGACCCTCTTCCAGCCCCTCGACCAGCTCCCGGCCGACCTCCGGCCTCACCTGCGCGTCCCCGAGGAGCTGTTCAACGTCCAGACCCGGATGTTCGCGACCTACCACGTGACCGCGCCGGCGACGTTCTACAACCGGGGCGATCTGTGGACGGTGCCGACCGACGTCGGCGGCGACCAGAGCCTGCCCAGCGAGGCCTACTACGTGATGATGCGGATGCCCGGCGAGGACCGCGCCGAGTTCCTCCTCCTCCAGCCGATGGTTCCCGCCCAGCGGCCGAACATGATCGCCTGGGTGGCGGCCCGCAACGACGCGCCGAGCTACGGCCAGGTCCGGGTCTACGAGTTCCCGGAGAACACCTCGGTCCTCGGGCCGAAGCAGATCGAGGCCCAGATCGACGCCGACCCGACGATCAGCGCCCAGATCACGCTCTGGAACCAGTCGGGCAGCAAGGTGATCCGGGGCAACCTGATCGTCATCCCGGTCCAGGATTCGCTCATCTATCTCCAGCCGGTCTACCTCGTCTCGACGAGCAGCGCGCTGCCCGAGCTCCAGAAGGTGATCCTCGCCTCGGCGACGAAGATCGTGTGGGGTGATTCGCTCGGCGAGGCGCTCAAGGCGCTCCTCGGCCTGGGCCCGGCGACGGCACCGGGCGGCGGGCCGGGAGCAGGGCCGACGCCCGGCCCGGGCGCCACGCCGCCGCCGTCGACGGCCCCCGGAGCGACCCCGCCGGCGGGCGACGTCCGGGCCCTCGTGAGCTACGCCAACGACCACTTCGCGCTCGCCCAGCAGGCCCTGAAGAACGGCGACTTCGCGACCTACGGGGCCGAGATGCGCCTCGTCGAGGAGGCCCTTCGCCAGCTCGCGATCCTGACCGGCCCCAGCCCGGCGCCATGACCGACCCCGCGCCATGACCGACCCCGCGCCATGACCGACCCGGCGCCCGGGGACGGGCCGGCCGGCGCGCTGGCCGCGACCGACCCTGCGGGTGTGGCCGGCGCGATGAGGGCCGGGTGGGTCCGGACGGCCCGGGCCGCGGCCACCGCCGGGCTCGGCCGCCCGGAGCTCTGGCCGCTCGCCCTCCTCGCCTTCCTCCTGCGCGGCGGGCTGGCCCTCCACCTCGCCCCGATCGTCGTCGTCCCCTCGATCGTCGGGCTGGCGACGTTCATCGGTCCGACCGCGCTCACGCCCGCCGGGCCGTCGGAGGCGTTCGGTCGATTCCTTGCCGGTCTTCTCGCCGGGCTCGCCGCCTGGCTCGTCGTCGGCGGCCTGGTGGCCGCCGCGGCGGAGCTGGCCCTCGTCGGGCGGACGCTGCCCTCGGCCGGTCGCCGTGTCACCCTCGGCCTCGCGGTCCGCGCCCTGGTCGTCCGGTTCGCCGTCCTCCTGCCGCTCGTCGCGGCCCTCGCCTGGGGTCTGCCGCGGATCGTCGGCGCCGCGTACCGCGAGCTGACGCTGCCGTCCGACACGGCCGCCCCGGTCGCCCTCCGCGTCCTGCGCGACGTGCCCGAGGTGGTCCTCCTCGTCCTCCTCGCCTGGCTGGCCGGCGAGACGGTCGGCGGGATCGCCGTCCGCCGCCTCGCCCTGTTCGGCGAGGGCGCAGCCACCGCCCTGCGCGGCGCGCTCCGACACGTCGTGGCGCGCCCGGCGACGACGCTGGCCACGGTCGCGCTGACCGCCTGCGGCTCGACCGTCCTCGTCCTGCCCGGGCTCGTCGTCGCCGCCCTCGCCTGGCAGCGGCTCGGCCGTGCCCTCGCCGCGGGCAGCGACCCGGTCGCGATCTCGCTCCTGACCGCCCTGTTCGTGGCCGCCTGGCTGCTCGGCCTCGTCCTCGCCGGTGCGGCCGCGAGCTGGCGGAGCCTGGCCTGGACGTTCGAGGTCGGGCGGACCGGCTGAGCGCGCGCCCGGAGTGGGCAGAACGCGTCCCCGGTACTGCTACACTGCGCCGGACGCCGGCGGCGACCGGCACGGCCCACGGGGCACTCGAGCCCGGGACGCTCGAGCCGGTTCGATGGAGGCGCGCGCCAGGCCCGATGCCGAAGGAATTCCAGGGGGTCATCGACTCGATCGGGGGGATCTTCGACAGCCCGGTCGTCCAGCTCGGGCTGCGCGCGATCGCGGTCTACTGGGTGATCTTCTGGCTGGCCGCCGCCTACTGGGCCTTCCGTGATCTCCAGCTGCGCACCGAGAACCCGATCCTGCCTTACCTGGCCGCCGCGTTCATCATCCTCTTCACCCCCGTCCTGTTCCCGGCCGCGGTCGTCATCTACCGGGTCGTCCGACCGCAGGAGAGGATCGGCGAGACGTATGAGCGCACGCTCGCCGAGGAGGCGCTCCTGGCCGAGCTCGAGACGGTCAAGAACTGCCCCGTCTGCCGGCGCCGGGTCCACGACGACTGGATCGTCTGCCCCACCTGCCGGACCCGCCTGAACCGGGTCTGCCCGAACTGCGGCAAGCTGGTCGGGCTCGACTGGTCGATCTGCGCCTGGTGCGGCACCGACTTCGCCCACGGTGGCGCCCCGGCCACGAGCGGGGCTGCGGCCGCGCACCGGACCGGGACGAGCGGCGCGGGCCCGGGTGTCCCGTCGGCCTCGGCGGCGCCCGACGCGACCGTCGCCTCCGCCCGCGCTCCGCGTCCGGGCGCGGCCCGCGCCTCGGGGGGCCGGCCCGCCCCCGACTCGCTGCCGGAGCGTTGAGCATCCCGACCGAGCCGAACGGGGAGGCGCCCCGGCCCGACCAGGACCTGGCACCGGCGGCCGGGGCGGACGACGGAGGGGCGGCCGTCACGCCCCCGCGCCCGCCGGGCGGGTCGATCTTCACGATCGAGGGTCGCGCCGCCCCCGGCCTCTACCTCGTCGGCTGGCTGGCTTCGGTCACCGGCCTCGGGATCCTGCTCGTCGGGCTGCTCGCCAGCGGCGGGGCGGCGCCGGTCGTCCTGTCGGCTGCCGGGGCGGCGATCCTCGGCCTCGGGCTGGTCGCGGCAGCCGGGTCGCAGGCGATCGAGCGGCGGACGCGCGCCGAGGCCGGCTACGTCGGGCCGTCGCCCTTCCTCGTCTTCGCCGCCAGCCTGCCGCTGACGATCCTGCTCGTGATCGTCGTCGTCGGGCCGGCCAGCCTGCTCGGGTTCGACCTCCGCTCGCCGGCGGCGTCGCTCGTCTCGGTCCTGGCCACCGCGCTCGTCTATGCCGGCCTCGTCCGCCTCCTCGTCGTCGGCCCTGGCGGGCTCGGCTGGCGCGAGATGGGGTTCGGGCCGCTCGGGCCGGGGGCGGTCCGGGACCTCGTCCTCGGGGCGCTCCTCGCCCTGCCCGTGATCGTCGTCACGAGCGCCCTCGCCTCGCTCCTCGTCCAGCTCGTCGGGGCGGCGCCGGACTCACCGCTGCCCCCGTCGGGCGGCGGACTCGGCCTGCTCGTCAACCTCGTCTCGGCGATGGTCGTCGCCCCGCTCGGCGAGGAGCTCTTCTACCGCGGCTTCGCGACCACTGCCTGGGCGCGCTCGATCGGGGCCCGGCGGGCGCTCGTTCGGGGGGCGATCTTCTTCGCCCTCGTCCACGTCCTGACGATCAGCGGGGCGACGTTCGGTGAGACGACGGCCCGGGCGCTCGTTGCCTTCGTGGCCCGTCTCCCGGTCGCATTCGCCCTCGGCTGGGTCTTCCTCGAGCGGCGCTCGATCTACGCCTCGATCGGGCTCCACGCCACGTTCAACGGGCTGCTCGTCATCCTCGCCGAGCTGGCGGCCGGGTCGCCGACCGGCTGAGGAGGTCGAGCGGCCCCCGGTTCGACCGAGGTCGCGTCGGCCGGACGGCCCGGGCGCGCGCCCCTGCCGCCCGGTGCAGGCGGCGATGAGCCGCCGGTGAGCGTCGCCCGCTAGTCTCCTCCTCGTTCCCGGGTCCGGATGGCGGGGGGAATCGGCGGGCTCCCGTCGTCCGGGTCCGGGGACTCCCGGCTCGTGCCGGCCGCCTGCCGGGGGCGTGGCGCAGCCCGCTTGGCGCCGCCCGCCCACCGCGCCCCGCCGTCGTGACCCGCCCCCATCCCGAGCACCCGCCCGGAGGAGACCCGATGGAC
>CAYMBB010000014.1:0-19285 GCA_964388515.1 uncultured Anaerolineaceae bacterium | reverse complement strand
CGTACGGCCCGAGCGGACGCTCCAGCCAGACCCGACCGTGGACGAACGCGTCAGCGAGGTAGAAGAGGTCCGGCCGTCCGGCGTCATAGGATCGGGCGCCCGCCCAGTACAGGAGGCCAACAAGGGCAGCCAGAACTGCCAGGCGGAGGAATCCTGCGTCGGCCAGTGCCTGCCTGGTCGCGGTTCGGTTGCTCACCGCGTCAGCCTATCCGACCGTCCACGCTGCCTCAGTACGCTGACGCCCGCGAGACAGAGGCCCAGCTGCATGGCCCCCGGCAGCGGCAGGGCCGCGGCTGCCGCGATGACCGGCGTCACGGCAGGCAGGGCCATCGCCGCATAGTGGAGCTGCGTCGCAGGCCAGAGGGCAGGCACCGCCAGCCACGCTGCGCGCCAGCGCCCAAGGAGCCAGAGAGAGGCCAAGACGAAGGGCAGGAGGAAGGGCACGTCCCGCAACCCGAGTCGGCTCTGGTCTGCAAGAGCGTTCTGGATGGCGGGCAGTTCGGCACCGAACCTGCTCCACGGCAGCGGCGTCGCGCTGAGAGCAAGCACGGCGGTCACGATCGCCAGTGACCGCCAGCGTCGCAGGAGGAGAAGCGGAACAAGCCCGTAGACCTTGAGAAGGGCGGCGAGAGCGTCGGACAGGGGGTGCCCTGCAACAAGCAGGGCGACGAAAATCGGCTCAGGGTTGCCCGGGAGCGCTGCCTCGACAAGCGGCGGGAAGAGCACGAAGTACCAGGGGAGCTTGAGCCGTCGGACGATGAAGATACAGGCCCCGACGTTTGCCAGCAGCGCCATGGGTACGAACAGTGCCTCTGGAACCCAGACGAACGGCGCGTACAGCAACAGGGTCGGAGGTGGTGCCGCAAACACGACGCCACCGACCTGTGCCGACCAGGGGTCCCCTCCTCCCAGCCACAACCGGGCAGCGCGCAGGTAGATCTGCGCGTCCGTGCCGGCCCCGTACACGACCGCCAGGTAACCGTACCAAACCGACAGAGCGGTGAATTCGGCGGCCAGCAGCAGGTTCGCCGCGCGCGAGAAGTGCGTCCTCGCGCCCGGATCAGCCGGGGCCAGCTGCGGCACGGCGGGTGCAATATCGGGCCCATCAGCGGCATCCCCGTCATGGCCTGGATGACCGTCGAACGGCCGGCGACGACGTCCCTGCTGACCCGCGATTGAGATTGGTGGCTGAACGATCATTCGCCGCAGGCGCTCCTGGAAGCGGTAGAGTCCCGTGAGTGTCGAACACGAGAACCGGAATCAACAAACCGGGCAATCATGTACCAGACTGGCGCGCAGCAGCCCCGTTCCTGCTCGCAGTCTTCGTCGTCTCGCGGATGCTGGTCATCTCCGTGGCGGCGTTCGTCGAGACGCTCTTCCCGCTCGAAGGCGCCCACCTCTCCTACTCCACCGCCCCGTTCCTGACCAGCCTGACGACGTCCGACGCCGTGTACTACCTCGGGATCGCGGCACAGGGCTACCATGCGCAGCCCGTCTCGGGTGCGTACCACGACTGGGTCTTCTTCCCGCTGTTCCCGATCTTGACGCGGATCGGATCGTGGGCGACGTTCGGGGACGTTGCCCTGGCCGGGGTGCTCGTCTCCAACGTGGCGTTCGCGATCGCGACGGTCCTGCTCTATCGGGTCTCGGTCCCGCAGTTGGGGCACGTCGGGGCCCTGCGGGCCGTCACGTACGTGACACTCGCGCCCGGCGCGGTGGCGTTCGCGATGGCCTACAGCGACAGCCTGTTCCTGGCGCTTTCGCTGGGGGCGTTCATCGCGGCGGAAAAGCGTCGATATTGGCTGACGGGGGGCCTGTACGGGCTCGCTGCGCTGACGCGGCCGTACGGCCTGATCCTGGGCCTGCCGTTGCTCGTCCTGATCATTCGGAACGAGGGGCGGCGACCGACCCGCGACTGGCTGTGGCTGGCGATCGGGCCGATCGCCTTGATCGGCTTCTACCTCTACCTGGGGCAGGTGACGGGCGACCCACTGGCGAGCATCCATGGTCAGGCGGCCTGGGACGAGCCCCGGCTGTCCCCGATCCAGGGCGGGTCGATCGAAACACGGGGCCATCCACTCTGGCTGATCCTGTTCGCGGTGCTCCTCACCTACACGTTCCTGCTCGTCTATTTCCGAACCGACCACGTGCCTCCCGCACACGCCGCCTACGCGATCCTCACCCTCTCGACCGTGCTCCTGTCGGGACGATTCCTGTCGCTGCCGCGCTACCTGAACGTCGCCTGGCCGTTCTCCTGGTCGCTCGCCGCCCGCGCCAGCCCCTGGTTCCAGCAGGCCTGGCTCGCCCTCTGGGCCGGTCTCTTCGTCCTCTTCGCATTTCTGAACTTCACGACGATGCTGGCGCCGTAGCTACCACGGCCGCGAACGTCGGTCGGAATCCCGCGGTGTAGAGTCCCGTCGATGCTCTCACCTCGTGCAACCCGGGTCACGATCCTCACGGCGACCGGCGCCCTGCTCGTGATCGCGGCCTGGGAGTTCGCGTTCCTCTGGCCGTACATCGGGGCGCAGCAGGCGATCGGCACCGATCACGCCTTCTACGTCTCGATCGCCCGACGCTGGCTCGACACCGGGCAGTACTACCTGCCCCACCAGCTGGTCGGGCCGTACGTCGTCCAGACCGACGTCGACAACCTCTATCCGCCGATCTCGCTCCTCCTGTTCGTCCCATTCGTCTGGCTGCCATACCCGCTCTGGTGGATCGTGCCCGGGGTCATCGTCGCAGGAGCGGTCTGGCGGCTCCGGCCGGCACGGTGGACCTGGCCGCTCCTCGCCTTCGCGGTCGCCTGGCCGTCAGGCATCTCGTCGGTGATCTACGGCAACTCGAACATCTGGATCGTCGCCTTCGTGGCGGCCGGCCTGGTCAGCGGCTGGCCAGCGGTCATGGCGCTGATCAAGCCCTCGCTCGGCTTCTTCGCGCTCATCGGCGTCCGCTGGCGAACCTGGTGGATTGCGGCCGGGGTCCTGGTGGCCATCTCGCTACCGCTCCTGCCGCTCTGGTCCGACTACCTGGCGGCGATGCGCAACTCGAGCGCCGCCTGGTCCTACTCGCTGGGCAACCTGCCGGCGCTCCTGGGCCCCGTCTGGGCGTGGCTCGGGCGACGGGACGGCGGGCTCCGGACGCTCGATGGCCTCCGGCGAGTCCGGCCGCCTGCCTCGCCTCCCGGCGGCCGCAGGTCCGGTACCCAGACATGACGAGGGTCATCCGGCGCACGTTCGCCGTCGGGACGCCGCCAAATCGCCTCCTCCGGTTTGGCCTCGGCATCCTCGCCCTCGTCATGGTCCTGATCGCGCTCCGGAACCTGCTCCTCTTCTATCCGTGGGGCGTCGACCTGGAGATCCCGCTCCGGGCCGCCCGGCGCTGGCTCGACGGCGGGGAGCCGTACCTCGCCGAGAGCTTCTCCGTGGGTCCCGGCTACGACCTGCCGTATCTCTACCCGCCCTACGTCCTGCCGCTCGTCGCGCCGCTCCTGTGGCTGCCACGCGGGCTGGTGACCGTGGCCTGGTTCGGGGCCTGCCTCGGGGCCGCCGCATTCGCCTGGCGCCGGCTGGCGATCCCGGCCCGCTGGTGGCCGATCGTCCTGATCTGGCCGCCGTTCGCGGAGGGGCTGCTGGGCGGCAACGTCCAGATCCTCCTCCTGTTCGCTGCTTTCACGGCACTGCTCTGGAAGGACCCGGGCGGATCGCTGCTGGGCTCCCCGACGGCGACGACTCCGTTCCAGCCGATCCCGCACGACCCGGCATCGGCTGGACGCCCGGCCGGAGTTGACGGGCTCCTCGGTGCCGCGATCGGGGCGCTCAAGGCGTCCCAGATCCATCCGTGGCTGTTCCTCGCCCGACGCCGGTGGCGCGCGGCGGCCCTGGGCGTCGGCGCGATCGTCGGCCTGACACTCGCCACCCTGCCGCTGACCGGCGTCCAGCTCTGGTTCGACTGGCTGGCGCAGTTGGGCCGGGCGAACGATCCGAACTGGGAGCTCGGCGGGGCCGCGCTGACGCGCTACCTCCCCCAGCCGCTGGGCCTGGCGATCACGGTCGGCTCGATGCTCGCGGTGTTCGTGGTCCCGACGCCCCGGGCCGGCGCCTGGGTCGGGCTGCTGACGGTCATCGGCTCGCCGTCGCTCCGCGTCTTCGGGCTGCTCTTCCTGCTGCCGGCGATGCTGACGATCCGGCGCGAGATCTCGCTCGTGGCGGCATTCCTCGTCGCCACGTACGAGGGCTGGTGGCTGGCGTTCGCGATCGTCGGTGCCGCCCTGCTCGCCTCGGAGCGCTGGGCGTGGGTGCGCGAACCGGCGCCTGGGGCGACTACCTCCGGCCCGTAAGGCCCGGCCGGCGCTGGAGGATCGGGACGAGGGCGGCCAGGATCGAGAGGCCGCTTACCCAGAGGACCGGCAGGGCCAGGGTCGCGGCGACCGGGACGGTCCAGGCCCGGTCCGTGCGGGCGCCCCAGGCGACGAGGACGAGCGCGACCGGAAGGCGGACGAGGAGCGGGATCGGGATCGATGTCTGGTTGAGCGGGACCCCGCTGGCGGTCGAGGAGATCGAGGCCCACCAGCCAGCCCACAGACCGCCGGCGAGCGAGCCGGTTCGGGCCAGGTCGAGGACGACCGAGACGGCGACGAGGGCGGCCGTCACCCCGAGGGCGATCGCGAGCTGGCGCCACTCCCGGCGGACGAGGAACCAGGTGAGCCCGACGCCGGGCGTGACCTTCGAGAGGAGGACGAACGCCCAGGCCGCCGGGTAGCGGAACCCGAGGGCGATCGCGGCGGCCATCAGGAGGTGGACGTTGCCGTGGTAGAGCTCGATCGCGACCGGCGGGAAGGCGAGGACGGCGAGCGTCCAGTGCCAGCCGAGCCAGAGCGTCGTGGCGACGAGGAGGGCGGTCCAGAGCCAGGCGAACTGCCACCACGGCAGGAGCTGGAACGGGGCAAACAGGTACGCCAGGACGGGTGTGTAGGTGAACGCACCGAGCCGACCGGCGGTGACGGCGTACGGGTCGCCGGCGCCGGCCGACCAGTACGCGTACGCGTCGAAGCCGAACGTCCCCTGCGCGGGGGCGACGACGACGAACAGGTAGGCACCGAACAGCAACCCGGCGAGGACGAGGCCGTCGCGGCCGGCGCGCAGGATCGGGCTGGGTGGCAC
This sequence comes from uncultured Anaerolineaceae bacterium, assembly GCA_964388515.1. Taxonomy (GTDB): domain Bacteria; phylum Chloroflexota; class Limnocylindria; order Limnocylindrales; family CSP1-4; genus JAKAHU01. The sequence continues at coordinate 14,126 of CAYMBB010000014.1, read as the reverse complement.
GGTTGGATGCTACCGCCCGCGTCCATGTCCGCGCGGCCCGCAGGGTGCTGCAGCCGGCGTCGTCGCATCCGCGAGCCAACAGGAACGGTGCTTGACTGGCCTGTCCTGATTGTTATCCTGATGATGATCATTAGACTCGTTAGAGGCATACTCGTGAGCCACCGCTTCTACACCCCGACCGAGGTCGCGGAGATGCTGAAGATCAGCTCGACGACGGTCATGAAGCTCATCCACGACGGCAGCCTGCCGGCGATCCGCGTCTCCGAGCGTATCTACCGGATCCCGGAGGCGGCACTGGAACGATTCCAGGCCGGCGGGCGAGCGCCCGTTCGCCTGACGCGGACGCGTGTCCGGGCGCTGGAACCGCTCGCCGTCGGCGAATCGCTCCCGGGTCCGGATCGGGTGCGGGAACCGGTCGGGTAACGCGAACCGATCGGGTCATGAGATTCTCGGGCGAGCGCCTCGATCGCTACGGGCTCGCCTGGCGACCCGCCTGGACGCGATCGGCGCGGACCTCGATGCCGGCAGTCCGGAGCTGACCGAGGCCGACGACAACCGGATCCGCCTCGCCATCGGCGCCAGCCTGCCCGGTTCGCCCAGCTCGGCCCGGGCACGGATCGAGCTCTTCGAGCAGTGGGCGGTGGACCGGGGCGCGTACCAGTTGATTGGTTACCGCTACGAACTGATCGACCACGAGAACGATCGTCGGCGCGCGTTCCACCGTCATGACGACGCACTGTTCATCCGCGCCTTCGACGTCGTCGTCCACGAACACTGCGAGGAGCCGATCGGCGTGGCACGCTGCCTGCATGTGGCGGGTCTTCCGAAACGGGACGGGTTCGAGGCGCTGAACGACCTCCTCTCGGCCTGGTCGACACCGCCCGCAGGTGCGATCTGCGCCGGCTTGCCCTGCCTCGACTAGACGAGCACTGGTCCCTTCGTACCGGTCGAGAGTACGGGTCGGATGGTCCGACGGGTGGTGCTACTCTGCACCGGCCGTGCGGATTCCGATCGCCCTCTACCTCCTCGCCCTCGCCGTCCGGGCCGTCCTGATCGCCCTCTACCCGGACCCGGCCTACCCGGACGCGTACTACTACGTCGACGTCGCCCGGGCCCTCCAGGCGGGCCACGGCTTCAGCATCGACTTCATCTGGATCTTCGCCGAGGTGGGCGGGAAGATCCCCGCCAACCCGACCCTCCCGATCCCGTCGAACGCCCACTGGATGCCGCTCGCCTCGCTCGTCCAGGTCCCCTTCCTGGCCCTGTTCGGGGCGACACCATGGGCGTCCGCGCTCCCGTTCGCGCTGATCGGCTCGCTCGCCGCGCCGCTGACCTGGGCGATCGCGCGCGAGGCGGGCTCGTCCTGGACGGTCGCGCTCGGGGCCGGCGTCCTCGCCGCCGCGCCGGCGCTGATGACCGCGTTCATGGCCCAGCCGGACAACTTCTCGCTCTATCAGCCGCTCGTGGCCGGAGCGCTCTGGCTGACCGCGCGCGGGCTGAAGGGGAGCGCCCGATCGTTCGCCCTGGCCGGATTGCTGACCGGCCTCGCCACGCTCGCCCGCAACGACGGGCTGCTCGTCGGGCTCGTCGTGGGGCTGGCGTTCCTGCGGGATCGCTGGCGGTCGTGGCGGGCTCGCGGCGGGTCGGCGCCCCGGACGCCGGCGATCCCGTTCCCGGCCGCGGTCGCCTCCTTCGTCCTCTTCTTCGTCGTCATGGCGCCGTGGTGGGCCCGCCAGCTGGCCGTCTTCGGCACGCTCTCGCCCTCGACGGCCTCCGGCCGGGTGCTCTTCATCCAGAACATCGACGAGTGGAACTCGATCACCGGCGAGGCGAACCTGGCCCACCTGCTCGCCATGGGCTGGGGTCCGCTCCTCTGGAGCCGCCTGCTTGGGCTCGTCGCGGCGATCGGGATCTACTCGGTCCTGGTCGGGGCGATCCTGCTCGTCCCGTTCATGCTCATCGGGGCCTGGGGCCGGCGGCGCTCGGTCGACTTCGGGCCGTTCTTCGCCTTCGCCTTCGTCTTGTTCGCGTTCTCGGCGCTCGTGTCGGCCGTCCACGTGCCGGGCGGGACGTTCATCCACTCGGCGGTCGCGCTCGCGCCGCACTCGTACATTCTCGCCCTCGAAGGGGTGGCGGTCGTCGTCGCCTGGCTGGCGCGGCGGCGACGGCACTGGGAGCCGGGACGGGCGACCCGGGTGTTCAGCAGGGGCATCGTCGCGCTCACTGTCGTGCTCGGCATCCTCTCGGTCGGGGCCGTCCACGGGACGTGGGGCGCGGTCCGGGCCGAACGGCGGGCGGTCGCGAACGCCCTGGAGCGGCTGAGCGTGCCGCCGGGGGATCGCCTGATGTCGATCGACGCGGCCGGGTACAAGTACTTCACCGGGCGTGGCGGGGTCGTGCTCGTGAACGACCCGCTCGAGACGATCCGGTCGGTCGCGGTCGCCTACGACATCCGCTGGCTCATGCTCGAACGCGGCGATTCGGTGCCGGCGATGGAGCCGGTGCTCACGGGCCGGGCCCGGCCGGTCTGGATCGGGGCGCCGCTCTTCTCGCTGCCCGCGCCGGCCGCGTCGGAGGGGTTGGAGGGGCCCGCCCCGGCGGTCGCGATCTTCCCGGTCTGCACGGTGGCGGGAGACGCACGATGTGGCACGACGGGCGCGGGGGCGACGGGCGCGGGTGCGACGGGCGCGGGGGCGACGGGCGCGCGGGCGGGGGCGGGGGCGACGCCGTGACGCGCGCGGAAGAACGATGAGCCGCCGCGAGGCGTGGCTGAGCGCGCTCGGGATCCTCGCGCTCGCCCTCGCCGTCCGGGTCCTGGCGGCGCAGGCGGTCGTCTTCCCGATCCCCGAGGACACCGCCTACTACTACGGCGTGGCTCGGAACCTGATCGAGGGGCGCGGCCTCGTCAACGACGCGCTCTGGAGCTACGCGACGCCTCCGCTCGTCCTGCCGCGGCCCGCGTTCGAGATCTGGCTGCCCCTGCCGACGCTCCTGATCGCACCGCTCATGGCCGTCGCGGGCTCGACCGACTTCCGGATCGCGCAGGTCGTGCCGGTCCTCGTCGGAGCGCTCGTGCCGGTCCTCGCCTGGCGGCTGGCGGCCGACCTGGCGAGCGAGCGCGGCCTGCCGGCCGGTCGGGCGCGCACGCTCGCGCTCGGGGTCGGGGTGACCGCGGCCGTCGAGCTGCCGCTCGTCCTCCACAGCGCGCTCCCCGACTCGACGATCCTGTTCGCGGCGCTCGCGCTCGGTGCGGTGCTGCTCATGGAGCGGATCTCCCGCGAGGCGGGTGGGAGGGGTGCGGCGCGCGTTGGGTCGTCCGGAGTGTCTGGTTCCGCTGGCCGGGAATCCTTCGATTTCGTAGTACGAAATCGAAACGAGCTGGCGCCGGACGCGGAGGTGCCGCCGCCGGATCGGCCGGTTCGCCTGCCGGATCATCTGCTGGAGCATCCGGCGGACCACTCAAGGCCGGGAGCCCGGCTCGGTAACCTACCCCTGCTCGCGCTTGGCGGCCTCCTCGGGCTGGCGGCGCTGACGCGCAACGAGGCGGCCTGGCTGGCGCTGACCTGGGTCGTGATCGCCTGGACCATGCCGCCACGGGCATGGACCGGGGAGCTAACGACATGGACCGGGGAGCAGACGGCGGTGGACGGGGCAGGCACCAACCGGAGACGGGCGCCCAGCGGGCGACCCATCCGCGACCGGCTCCGCCTGATCGCGATCCCGGCCGTCGTCGCCCTCGCCATCTACGCCCCCTGGGCGATCCGCGACTGGGCGGTCTTCGGCTCGCCATTCCCGGGTCAGGCGGTCACGAACGCCCTGTTCGTCACCGGGTTCGACGTCTTCGCCTGGCAGGACCCGCCGACCCTCGGGCGCTATCTCGCCCAGGGCTGGCCCGCGATCGTCCAGGCGCACGTCGACGGGCTCATCCACAACCTCGTCAGCGTCCTCCTCGTCCCCTCGTTCCCGGTCGGCCTGATCGGCCTCGTCGCCCTGCCCTGGACGGCGGTCCGGACCGCCCGCGCCCTCCGGCCCCTGCTCCTCGTGAGCGTGCTCACGTTCCTCGTCACGAGCCTCGTCTTCCCGGTCGCCACGACCTGGGGCACGTTCCTCCACGCCGCCGGCCCGGTCCAGGTCCTGCTCATCGTCTCGTCACTCGTCGGCCTCGACGCCCTGATCGTGCGGATCGGGCGCATCCGCGGCTGGACCCGGCCGGTCGCCTGGCTCGGGCCGGCGCTCACCGCCTCGGTCGCGGCGCTGTTCAGCCTCAGCATCGCCGGCTTCGGCGCGCAGTCGGCCGACGTCGCCCGCCGCTACGCGGCCCTGACCCCCGCCCTCGAAGGGATCGGCGCCGACCACGGCCGGGCCGGCCCGGTGATCACGGACTTCCCGATCTGGTTCGCCGAGGCGCAGCGCGCGCCCGCCCTCGGCCTGCCCGACGAGCCGCCCTCGAGCGTCCTCGCCCTCGCCCGCCGGTTCGGGGCGCGCTACCTGATCATCAGCGACGACGATCGCGGGCGCTGGCCGGGGATCCTGGCATCGGGCCAGCCGGAGGCGGGCTGCTTCCGCCCGGTCCCGCTCCGGCCGCCCGCCGACCCGGACGCTGCCGCAGCACTGGCCGGGACGCGGGTCTGGGAGATCGTCTGCCGGTGAAGCGCGGCCCGTATACTCGGCGCCAGATGGACGGATCGCGGACCGACGCATCGCGGACCGACGCGTCGCGGACCGACGCGTCGCGCGCGGTCGGCGAACCCGGCGACGGACGGTTCGACAGCCTCCACGCCGAGGCCAAGGCCGCCCTGGCCTCCGCGGCCAACACGCTCCGGTCGGTCCGCGAGCGCTACCGCGAGGCGTTCGCCGCCGAGCTGGCTCGCTGGCAGGCGCTGCGCGACGAGCTCGACGCCCGGGCGACCGCCGACCACGGCTCCGACCCCGGCTCCGACGGCGGCGATCGGGCCGCCCTCCGGCGCCTGCGCGGCGACGCCGACCTCCTGACGAGCACGGTCGGCCAGCACCAGGCGGAGCTGTCCCGGCTCGAGCTCGCCTTGCGCAGCCTCGAGAACACCTGGCTGTTCCTCGAGCGGGGCGACACGAGCCTGGTCGGGCAGGCGGACCTCCCGACACTGCCGACGGACGTCCAGATGCGGATCGTGGAGGCGCAGGAGGGCGAGCGCTCGAGGCTGGCCCAGGAGATCCACGATGGCCCGGCCCAGGCGCTCTCGAACGCGATCTTCCAGGTCGAGTACATCGAGCGGGTCCTCGACCAGGAGCCGCGGATGGCCCGCACGGAGCTGCGCTTCCTGCGCGAGCTGCTCCGCCGCGAGCTGGGCGACGTGCGCAGCTTCATCAGCCAGCTCCGGCCGCCGCGGCTCCTCCAGCTCGGTCTCGACGGGGCGATCATGGACACCGTCGAGACGATGGCCGCCCTCACAGGCCTGGCGATCGAGACCGACCTGTCCGCACCGGCCGAACTGCTCGAAGAGGCGGCCCAGACGGTCGTCCTGCGGATCGTCCAGGAGGCGCTTCAGAATGTCCGCAAGCACGCGGCCGCGACCCGGGTCCGCGTTTCGACGCGTCTCGAGGCCAACGAATGGCAGCTCGAGGTCCGCGACGACGGCCGCGGCTTCGACGTCGGCGCGGTCGCGGCCCGGGGACGGAGGAACTTCGGACTGCAGTTCATGCGCGAGCGGGCCGAGCTGATCGGTGCCCGCTTCGAGGTACGATCACGGCCCGACGGGGGCACGATCGTTTCGCTCGCGATCCCGATCGGAGAGGAGAGAGGATGAGCGCGATGGAGTACTCAGGGCCCGAGCGGCGGCGTGGCGGGCCCGACCGCCGATCCCTCGGCGAGAAGATCCGCATCCTGCTGGTCGACGACCACGCCCTGTTTCGCGTCGGGATGCGCAACATCCTCGAGCGGGAGGTGGACTTCGAGGTCGTCGGCGAGGCGGAGGACGGGCGGACCGCCTTCGAAGCCGCGGTCGACCTCTCGCCCGACATCGTGCTCATGGATCTCTCGCTCCCGGCCCCGAACGGGATCGAGACGACGCAGCGGATCAAGCGCGAGCTGCCCGCGGCCGGGATCATCGTCCTGGCCATGAACGAGGACGAGGACGCGCTCTTCGACGCGATCAAGGCCGGTGCGGCGGCGTTCATCCTCAAGGACGTCGGCCCGGACGACCTGGTCACGATCATCCGGCGCGTCTCGGCCGGCGAGTACCTGATCAACGACAAGGTCTTCTCGAAGCCGACCGTCGCCAGCCGCGTCCTGCGCGAGTTCCGAGAGCTCGCGATCTACGGCCAGGAGGCGGCCCCGATCTTCGCCCCGCTCTCCCCGCGCGAGGTCGAGATCCTCGACAACATCGCCCAGGGGATGACGAACAAGCAGGTCGCCTACGCGCTCTCGATCAGCGAGCAGACGGTGAAGAACCACATGAGCTCGATCCTGCGCAAGCTGAGCGTGAACGACCGGACCCAGGCGGTCGTGTACGCGATGCGCCAGGGCTGGATCCGGATGCCCGAGGACTGATGACCGGGACGGATCTGGCCAGCCTCGCCGAACAGGCCCGCCGCGAAGTCGAGGCGCTCGAGCGCGAGCTGGCCGAGATCGAGATGCTCGTCCAGCAGGCGACGACCGAGGCTGCGCGCCACGAGGCGAAGCGCGCCCAGCTGACCGGGAAGCTGGCCGCCCTCGCCGCCAACCGCTCGACCGAGCCGGCCGAGCTCGGCGCGCTCGCCGACCAGGCGATCACGCTCACGAAGCGGGCCGCGCTCATGGAGGCCCAGGTCGAGGTCCTGGCCGGCAAGCAGAAGACGCTCGGCCGGTACCGCGATGCGCTCGTCGGGTACGCCGACCAGATCGACGCCCTTGCCTCCCTGGCCGCCGAGTCCGGCCCACCGGCAGGGGCGTCCGGCCCGGTCGCGGACGGCGGACCGTCCGATGGGTCGGAGGGCACGTCGCCGCCGCTCGTCTCGCGGCTCGTCCTGGGCGCCCAGGAGGACCTCCGGCGCGACATCGCCCGGGCGATGCACGACGGACCCGCTCAGAGCTTGACGAACATCGTCCTCCAGGCCGAGATCGTCGAACGCCTGCTCACCCAGGACCCCGAGCGGGCCAGGAGCGAGCTCCGCCACCTGACGGCGATGGTCCAGTCGACGCTCGAGGCCACCAAGTCGTTCATCTTCGACGTCCGCCCGATGGTCCTCGACGACCTTGGTCTCGTGCCCACGATCCGCCGAGCGGCTCGCGATCGCGGCCGACGGGCGCGGATCGCGGTCGACTTCGACTCGATCGGGGCCGACCGACGGCTACCGATGGAGCTCGAGAGCGCCCTGTTCCGGATGCTCGACGAGGCCCTCGCGGCGTACCTCGGGGGACGCCCCGAGCGGGTCGTGATCCGGCTCGACTGGTCGGACCGGCTCGAGGCGACCGTGGCTGCGCTGCGGGCCGAGTCGCCGGCCGGGGTCGAGGTGGTTCCGGGCGGCCAGGCGGCGGCGACCACGTCCGCCCCGCCGCGAACGGGGGCGAGCCGGGGGCGCGGCCGTGGGCGCGGCGCCGAACCGGCGGAGGAGCTGCCGCCGGCGCTGGCCGCGATGATCGAGGAGCGCCGGGCCGAGTCGGAAGCCGCCACGGCCGCGGCCCGGTCCTCGATCGGGCTGCCGGCCACGACCTGGCGCGAGATCGAGGAACGGGCGGCGACCCTGGGCGTGAGCGCCGAGCTGCTGGCCGGCGGCTCGGAGCTGCGACTCGTGGTTGCCCTGTCCGCGCCCGGCTGAGACGACCGGCCGTCGATGGGGGCCTGGTCAGCGGTCCTGCCGGGCGGGGTAGGCGGCCGTCGCCTGGTCCGGTTGCGGTGCCGGCCCGGCCCGCCGCGCGGCCAGGGCCTTGTCGAGTACGGCCTGATCCTGGCCGGGATCGCGCTCGTGGCCACGATCACCCTCGTCTTCTTCGGTGACCTCGTCGCCCGCGCCCTCGACATCATCGCCACGCTGATCGACCAGGCGACGACGTGAACGAGGCCGGTACTATCAGACTAGTGGTCATCCCTGAGCTGCCCGGCTATCATCAGCCCCGCCTTCGATCGGAGGCACGGAATCATCAGGGAGGTCTGCCACATGGCGCTCATCCATTCGTACGTCAGCGCGTTCCTCGCCTCGCTCCGCGACGACGAGGAGGGCCAGGGTCTCGCCGAGTACGCGCTGATCCTCGCCCTGATCGCGATCGTCGCGATCGTCGCCCTCATCTTCCTCGGCGGCCAGGTCAGCAAGATCCTGAGCACCGTCGGGAACTCGGTCTAGACGCCCCGCGAACCAGCAGCTCGAAACCGCCCGGGTCCCCCCGGGCGGTTTCGTCTCCGGGCTCCCCGGCTTGCGCCCATAGCTCCGGTCGGAGCGACCCGGGGGCGATGTCACGCCGGCGATCGCCACCGGAGGTGAACGGCGTTCGCGCCAGTGGCGGGTCGGCGAAAGGAGGCGTCCAGGCGATGCTTTCGCGCCTTACCGCACTCATCGATCTCGTCCGTCGTGACGAGCACGGCCAGGGACTGGTCGAATACGGACTGATCCTCGTTCTCATCGCGATCGTCGCGATCGTCGCCCTCGTCTTCATCGGTACCCAGCTGAGCACGACCCTCAGCAGCATCGGAAGCTCCGTCTAGGAGCTGCGGCCCACGCCCGAACGTGAGGGCGGTCCGCCGACCACCGGCGGGCCGCCCTTCTGTTCCAGCGGGGAATCCACGGCACGAATCCTGCAGGTTCTTCCCAACCGTCCTAGGCCATTGGTATAGTCGCCGCGCCCGTGGGCGGTGCTAGAGTGGTGCCACCTGTCACAGGGCACGGGGAACCACACCGCTGGGGAGACACGCACCTTGAAACGCTCCAATCGCCTGATCCTGCTCATCGGGATCTTCCTCGCGATCGTCGCGTTCGTCGGCATCGTCCTCGTCCTCCAGGGTCAGGGAGCCGGCACCGCCACCACACCACCGGCCGAGCTGCCGACCGTCTACGCCAAGGCCGACATCCCCTTCGGCACGCAGGTGACCGCGGACCAGGTCGAAGCCCAGGTCAAGCCGGTCGACCAGCGTGCTCCGGACGCGTTCAGCGACGTCGGCCTGGTGATCGGCCGGACGGTCACCACGAACGTCCTGGCCGGCAAGCAGCTCCAGGAGTCTGACTTCGCCCTGAGCCGGACCGGCCAGGCGCCGATCACGGGCAATATCGAACCGGGCCTCCGGGCGGTCGCCATCCAGGTCGACCAGCTGTCCGGGGTCGGGACCCTGATCAACGTCGGTGATCGGGTCGACTTGATCGCGGGCTTCTCCGGCCCGGACAAGTTTCCGGTCATCACGATCGACCCGACGACGAAGCAGATCACCCCGGTCCAGGGTCTGAACAGCACGAGCGTCAAGATGCTCCTCCAGAACCTGCAGGTCGTCGGCGCGCTCTTCCCGCCGCCGCCGGTCGAGCAGGGCCAGGCACAGGGCCAGGCACAGGGCCAGGCACAGCCGGGCGCCAGCACCCCTCCGACGACAGCCCTGACCGGGCAGCAGGAGCTGGTCATCGTCGCCGTTACGCCCCAGCAGGCCGAGGTGATCAAGTTCGCCCAGCTCGACGGCACGATCACGCTTGCCCTCCGCTCACCGAAGGACTTCAAGGACGCCAACGGCAACCCGGTCGTGCCGCCGCCGGACAAGACGACCGGGATCGTCCTCAAGACCCTGGTCGACGAGTACGGCGTCCTGCCGCCCGAGGTCATCGAGGCCGTCCTGCCCGCGGGCGTGAAGCCCTGACCGGGCGGGTCCCGCCGGCGAGTCACCAGATGCCTGACCAGATCCGCGTCCTGATCGTCGACGACATCCCGGAGACCCGGGACCACCTCGCCAAGCTCCTCGGCTTCGAGAGCGACATCGAGGTGGTGGGCGCGGCGGCCTCCGGCGGGGAGGCGCTGGAGCTCGCGACCCGGCTCCTGCCCGATGTCGTCCTGATGGACATCAACATGCCCGACATGGACGGGATCGCCGCGACCGAACTCCTCTCGGCCCGCGTCCCGACCGCGGCGGTGGTGATGATGTCGGTCCAGGGCGAATCGGACTACCTCCGGCGCTCGATGCTTGCCGGCGCGCGCGAGTTCCTGGTCAAGCCGTTCAGCAGCGACGAGCTGACCGCCTCGATCCGCCAGGTCTACGCCCGCGAGCGCGAAAAGCTCGATCGGCTGGCGGTAGCCACGGCGGCCGTCCTGCCGGTCGAGGAGCGGCCGGCCGGCCGGATCGTGGCCGTCTTCAGCCCCAAGGGCGGCGTCGGGCGGACGACGATCGCGGTCAACCTCGCTGTCGCCGCGGCCCGGGAGCTGAACCGCAAGGTCGTCCTCGTCGACGCCTCGTTCCAGTTCGGTGACGTCGGCATCCTCCTGAACCTCAACCCGAAGAGCAAGTCGATCGCCGACCTGGCGCCCGAGCTCGAAGGCGCCGGCGATCCGGAGTCGCTCGACACGTTCGTCGTGACCCACTCCTCGGGGATCCGGGTCCTGCTCGCACCGCCATCGCCCGAGATGGCCGAGCTGATCCATCCGGCCGGCCTGAAGAAGATTCTCGACACACTCCGGCGGACGCACGATCTCGTCATCGTCGACTGCGCGGCCTGGTTCAATGACATCACCCTCGGGGTCCTCGACCTGGCCGACGTGATCCTCACCCTGCTCACCCTGGAGATCACGAGCATCAAGGACATGCGCCTCTTCCTCGAGGTGGCCGACCAGCTCGGGTACGAGAAGGAGAAGGTCCAGCTCGTCCTCAACCGGGCAGATTCGACGCTCGGCATCCGGGTGGCGGACGTCGAGCACTCGATCGGGCGGAGAATCGATCACACGGTCGTGAGTGACGGCCGGAACGTCGTCTACGCCCTGAATCGGGGCGTGCCGTTCTTCCTGAGCAACCGGGAGACCCAGGTCTCCCAGGACGTCCTCCGGCTGGCCGAGGCGATCGCCGGCCCGCGGCTGGAGGCGGTGTCAGAGCGCGCCGGGGAGGCCCACCGGGCGGCGCCGCGCAAGTCTCTGTTCGCATGGCGGTCGTAGCGACGCCCCACGGGGCATGAAGGGGTAGAGGCGATGTCACTGCTGAAGCGAATCGAGAGCGCCCGGCCGGCGGGCGGAGCACCGGGACCCGCGGTTTCACCCGCGCCGGGCGGCCCGAACCTGCCCGCGCCACCGGCCGGCGGGCCCCCTGCCGTCACGCCCGTGGCGCGCCTGACGACCCAGGGACCGGTCCGCGAGTCGTTCCGCGACGTGAAGTTCCGGATCCAGAACCGGGTCATCCAGGACCTCGACCCGAAGCTCGACCTGTCCAACCAGGTCGAGGTGCGCCGCCAGATCGAGGAGGTCTTCGGCCGGGTCATCGACGACGAGGGGCTCGCCCTCACCCGCGCCGAGCGGGTCCGGATGCTCGAGCAGATCACCGACGAGATCATCGGCCTCGGGCCGCTCGAGCCGCTCCTGCGCGACGAGAGCATCACCGAGATCATGGTCAACGGCCCGCGCCAGGTGTACATCGAGCGCGCCGGCAAGCTCGAGCTGACGAACGTCGTCTTCCAGAACGACGATCACGTGATGCGGATCATCGACCGGATCATCGCCCCGATCGGGCGCCGGGTCGACGAGTCGAGCCCGATGGTCGATGCCCGCCTGACCGACGGCTCGCGCGTGAACGCGATCATCCCGCCCCTCTCGCTCGTCGGTCCCGTGGTCACGATCCGGAAGTTCTCCGCCTCCCCCTTCACGGTCGACGACCTGATCCGGTTCGGGACCGCGACCCCCGAGATGTTCGACTTCCTGAAGGCCTGCGTCGAGGCACGGCTGAATGTCTTCGTCTCGGGCGGCACCGGCTCGGGCAAGACGACGACCCTGAACGTCCTCTCCTCGTTCATCCCGAACGACGAGCGGATCATCACGATCGAGGACGCCGCCGAACTCCAGCTCCGCCAGGAGCACGTCGTGACCCTCGAGTCACGGCCGCCGAACATCGAGGGCAAGGGCGCGATCCCGATCCGCGAGCTCGTCCGGAACGCCCTCCGGATGCGGCCCGACCGGATCATCGTCGGCGAGGTCCGCTCGGGCGAGGCGCTCGACATGCTCCAGGCGATGAACACGGGCCACGACGGCTCGATGTCGACCGGTCACGCCAACAGCCCGCGCGACATGCTCTCGCGCCTCGAGACGATGGTCCTGATGGCCGGCGTCGACCTGCCCCTGCGGGCGATCCGCGAGCAGATCGCCTCGGCGGTCGACCTGGTCGTCCATCAGGCCCGCCTCAAGGACGGTTCGCGGCGGATCACGAACATCACCGAGGTCCAGGGGATGGAGGGCGACATCATCGTCATGCAGGATGTCTTCATCTTCGAGCAGACGGGCGTCGTCGAGGGCAAGATCCAGGGTCGCCTGAAGCCGACCGGGATCCGCCCGAAGTTCGTCGAGAAGTTCGAAGTCATGGGCATCCATCTGCCGCCCGGCGTCTTCGGCTTCTCGTACTGAACCCCGCAGGAGGGAGCGCAACCACCGTGCCGCAGCTGAGCCCCGTCGCGATCGCCGCCATCGCGGCCCTGGCGATCGTCCTGATCGCGATCGGGATCGCCACCTCGGCTGGTGGTTCCGAGATCGGGGCGCGGCTCGAGCGCTACACCTCCGGCCGCAAGGAGCCCGACAAGCCCGCCTCGACCGGCCAGGGCCCGATCAGCGACCTGATCGCCCAGAGCGCCGCCCTGGCCAGCCTGAACAAGGTCGTCGAGCAGCGTGACTTCGGCGCGAATCTGGCCCGGGAGATCGCCCGGGCGGACCTCAAGCTCAAGGTGAGCGAGTACCTGCTGATCTGGGCCGGCGCGATCATCGGCGTACCGGTCGTCTTCTTCGCCTTCTCGTTCGCCCTGCCGGCGCTGGGCAGCCCGATCGTCCTGCTCGTCGGGGCCCTGGTCGGGTTCATGCTGCCGCGGTTCTGGCTGAACCGGCGCAAGAACGGCCGCCTGAACGCGTTCAACAAGCAGCTCCCGGACACGATCACCCTGATCGCGAACGCTCTGCGGGCCGGCTCCTCGTTCCTGCAGGCGATCGAGCTCGTCGTCCGCGAGTCCCGCCCCCCGATCTCGACCGAATTCAGCCGGGTCATCCGCGAGGTGAACCTCGGCCTGCCGTTCGACCAGGCGCTCGAGAACATGGTCCGCCGGGTCCGCTCGGACGACCTCGAGCTGATGGCGACCGCGATCTCGATCCAGCACCAGGTGGGCGGCAACCTGGCCGAGATCCTCGACTCGATCGCGTACACGATCCGCGAGCGGGTCCGGATCAAGGGCGAGATCCGGACCCTGACCGCCCAGCAGCGCCTGAGCGGCTACGTCGTCGGCTTCCTGCCGATCGGGCTCGCCTCGTTCCTGTTCGTCGCTGCGCCCGGGTTCATGGACCCGATGTTCGCCAATCCTCCTGGCATCCTCGGCCTGCCCGCGGGCGTGATCATCCTCATGTTCGGGGGGTTCATGATGTTCATCGGCTTCATGGCGATCCGGCGGATCGTCGACATCGAGGTCTGAGCGATGGACACGGTCCTCCCGATCATCGTCGCCGCGGCGGCCGCGGGCGCGATCCTGCTCATCTTCCTCGGCCTGGCCGGCGGGGCGCCGGTCGACCCGGTCCAGGCCCGCCTGACCCAGCTCGGCACGATGCAGGCGAAGAACCTCGAGGAGCTCGAGCTCCAGCAACCGTTCGTGGAGCGGACCCTGCGCCCGCTCTTCGCCCGCCTGTCGGGCTTCGTCTCGCGCCTGAGCAGCACCTCGTTCTCCGAGCAGACGGAGAAACGGCTCGCCCTGGCCGGCAACCCGGGTGAGCTGCGGGTCGCCGACTGGCTCGGGATCAAGGTCGTGGTCGCGATCGTGGCCGCGATCGTCTTCTTCCTCCTCGGCGAGTTTGCCCTCGGGGCCGGTCTGCTGATGGCCATCCTGCTCGGGCTTGCGGGGGCCGGAATCGGCTACATCGCGCCCGAGTTCTGGCTCTCGGGGCGGATCCGCCGGCGGCAGAAGGCGATCCTGGTGATGATCCCCGACACGCTCGACTTGCTGACGATCTCCGTGCGGGCCGGTCTCGGCTTCGACGCCGC